>NZ_JBLUOI010000007.1:0-128261 GCF_048059995.1 Metabacillus sp. YM-086
GCAAAAGCAATCGAAAAGGCTGTTGATAATGTTTTAAATTCAGGTACTCGTACAGCAGATCTTGCAAATGGTGAAAAAGCTGTGTCAACAAAACAAATGGGTGAAGAAATCAAAAATGCTCTTGCAGATGACCATGCCATTTTAAACATAATGGAAGCTTATTCTTAATTAGCCATAATAACTTTTTATTCACTATATAGAGACCGATACAATGGGTATCGGATTGAGGGGTATGACACAATGGTTGATGTCAGCCCCTCATTTTCCATCTATTAAGGGAGGATTACGACCGTGAAGCCAAAAACGATTATTGAGAAGATATATGATGAACATGTGGTTCAACAAGAACAAGGGAAGCCAGATCTTCTATATATCGATTTACACTTAGTACATGAAGTAACATCGCCACAGGCTTTTGAGGGACTTCGAGAGAAAGATCGTAAAGTAAGAAGACCAGACAGAACGTTTGCTACGATGGATCACAATGTTCCAACAGTCAATCGTTTTGTGATCAGTGATGAAGTTGCCAAAAATCAAATCAGTGCACTTGAAAGAAACTGTAAAGAATTTGGTATTCGTTTAGCTGATCTTCAAAGTGAAGACCAAGGTATTGTACACGTAATTGGACCTGAGCTAGGATTAACTCTTCCAGGAAAAACAATTGTATGTGGAGATAGCCATACGTCAACACATGGAGCATTTGGTGCGATTGCATTTGGAATTGGGACGAGTGAAGTAGAACATGTTTTAGCTACACAAACACTATGGAGACAGCGTCCGAAGACGTTAAATATCCATGTATCTGGTAAGCTGCAAAAAGGTGTAACATCTAAAGATGTTATTTTAGCCGTCATCGGTAAATATGGAGTGCGCTTTGGTACTGGCTATATACTTGAATTTACAGGTGAAGTAATCGAAAGCTTATCAATGGATGAGCGTATGACGATTTGTAATATGTCTATTGAAGCAGGAGCTCGAGCAGGCCTTATAGCACCAGATGAAACAACTTTCTCTTATATTAAGGGGAGAAAATACGCACCAAAAGGGGAAGAGTTTGATCGTGCTGTTGAGTACTGGAAAACGTTAAAAACGGATGAAGGAGCAGAGTACGATAAAGTTATCACATTGAATGGTGACGAAATTGCTCCGATGGTAACATGGGGAACAAATCCAGGTATGTCTGTAGGTGTTGATGATAAAACACCTGATTTAAATGATTTTCATAATGAAGAAGCAGTTGATGAAGCTAAGCGTGCGTATAGCTATATGGGTTTACAGCCTAATACTAGAATTGAAGATATTACGATTGAACATGTTTTTATTGGATCTTGTACAAATTCCCGTTTAACAGACTTAAGACAGGCAGCTGAAGTTATAAGAAGCTTAAAAGGCAAGAAGGTTCCATCAGATGTACGTGCTATCGTTGTGCCCGGTTCTCAAAAGGTTAAAAAAGTAGCAGAAGAAGAAGGTCTAGATGTGATCTTTAAAGAAGCTGGATTTGAGTGGAGAGAATCAGGTTGCAGTATGTGTTTAAGTATGAATAGTGACGTTGTACCAGAAGGAGAGCGCTGTGCATCTACTTCAAACCGTAACTTTGAAGGAAGACAAGGTAAAGGTGCTAGAACACACTTGGTAAGTCCAGCTATGGCAGCAGCAGCGGCTTTACATGGACGATTTGTAGATGTTCGTCATATTCAAGAAAACGCAATGTCATTTTAATCTATAATCTATGGGATGGGAACTGTTTAGTTGTGAAAGTGTCGTTACATCCTTAGAAAAAGTATTCATATTAGGAGGGACATCATGCAGCCATTTACTACACATAAAGGAAAAGTTGCTGTATTAAACAGAACAAATGTTGACACAGACCAAATTATTCCAAAGCAATTTTTAAAGAGAATTGAAAAAACAGGATATGGACGATTTGCATTCTTTGATTGGAGATATCTTCCTGATGGATCTGAAAATCCAGATTTTGAATTAAATCAAGAAAAAAGTAAAGGTGCGACAATTTTACTTGCAGGTGAAAACTTTGGCTGTGGATCTTCTCGTGAGCATGCTCCATGGGCGCTTTCAGATTATGGTTTTAAAGCTATTTTAGCACCTTCTTATGCAGATATTTTTCACCAAAACTGTCTGAAAAATGGCTTATTACCAATTACACTTGAGCAAACGGTTTTAGACCTTATCCGTGAAAAGTCAAATGCGGAAGGCTTTGAATTAACCGTTAATCTTGAAAAGCAAGAAATCACAGATCATAATGGTTTAGTGCAAACCTTTGATGTTGATCCATATTGGAAAGATATGCTTTTACACGGAAAAGATGAAATTGATCTAACATTACATTATGATAATCAAATTAAACATTACGAAGAAACTAGAAGAGCATCATTTTTATAATGATTGCTCTTTTTTTTATGTCCCAACCTAGCACTGCTTAAGCCTAGCTAAAATAGTTATTTAATACACTTTGAACTGAAGAATTCTACAAAAATCAGAAGTGCACAAGGCTTCGTACGACATCATTCAACAAAATTCAGGGAGTGCCAGACATCACCCCCCACTTGTTTTCCAAGACTTGGATTGATAAACTGTATGCAAAGTAAGGTTGCTGGAGTTGACCAACATATGAAATCGAAAAAATCAAATGTTGTTCCCTTTCCTAATTTGAAGGAGCGGTACTTAGATAAGGGAATGCTGTTATTAAAAGAAAAGAAGTATCACGAAGCACTTGATATGTTTGCTGAAGCAAAGAAGCTTAAGGAAGATCAAGCTGAAATATATCTCGGTATGGCAATTTGCCTTATGGAGCTTGGTGACTTAACAGAGGCTAAAGATATTTGCAAAAAAATGCTCTTAGAAGATATAGGTCATTATTTTACTGTATTACAGATTTATTTAACGATATTAATTCAACTACGTGAATATCAAGAAGTACAAACAACAATCGAAGCAGTATTAGAGGAAAATCAGCTGCCTGCTGAAAGTGCTGAACACTTTTATAAATTGTTGGAATTTAGTCGGAAAATGAATCAAAACGAAGTTGATATTCTTGATGATGTAGAAGACCAGGAAGAAGAACAACCATTATATTTAGAAGACCTTTTGCAAGATACAAATAAACAAATGGCCTACGTTCAGTCACTGCATGACAGTAACATTAGTAAACATTTTGCATCACTTAAAATTTTGTTAGAGAATGAACAAATTCATCCTACAATCAAATCAATGATTTTGCATTTAATGATTGAGCATGAAGTTGAAAAGGAAATGAAAGTAACGAAGTTCGGCGAAAGTCTTACGGTTGTACCTGCTAATCTGGAAGATCCTGCAGAATTTCCTTTTACTAAAAAAGTGTTAACTATATTAGATGATACGCTTGGTAATGAAAATCCTACATTATATGAAGCTGTTAAAGAATTATGGATAAGGCATCTGTATGTGTTATATCCTTTCTTACCACAGCCAACAGAAGCTAAGCTGTGGGCAGCTGCTTTGCATCTTGTTGGTTATTCGATGCATGGGATTTCAATTGAGCAAGAAGAAATAGAAGAGATCTATGATCAACCATTGCCAGATTTACAAGAAGCATGCAATAAAATCTATCAAATAGAAGAAATTTCTTATTTACAAATATGAGCTATATGTTGAAAGGAATTTATTCTGTGTTATAATAAAATGGTTGCAAAATAGTGATCATCGTATATAGGTCTTTTTTATTTTGGACAAAATGGACCTTATTTTTTATACTATTAGAAATGTTGATGGTATGGGAAAAACTTAAAGCTTTGCCATTTGTCTTGAAGAAAAGCCAAGTTTTTCTAATGCGAAATCCTATGCATGTTTAGTACTAGGTTACTTTTTACCGTACATAAAAACAGGTATATGTTCGTGGGGGATTGCCTAAAATGGGACAAGCGCCACAAATTACCTATCACTTATTCGCACAAATCATTATAGATCTTTGGAGGGACAACACATGTCAGTAAAATGGGAAAAATTAGAAGGGAACGATGGCGTTCTAACGGTTGAGGTTTCAGCAGAAGAGTTCACAACAGCTCTTGACGAAGCATTTAAAAAGGTTGTAAAACAAGTTTCTATTCCTGGATTCCGTAAAGGGAAAATTCCACGTGGAATGTTTGAACAACGTTTTGGTGTAGAATCACTATATCAAGACGCTTTAGACATCATCCTACCAACTGCATATCCTAATGCGGTTGATGAAGCTGGAATCGAACCTGTAGATCGTCCTGAAATCGATGTTGAACAAATCGAAAAAGGAAAAAGCTTAATCTTCACTGCTAAAGTTACAGTAAAGCCTGAAGTAAAATTAGGTGAATATAAAGGTCTAGAAGTTGAAAAATTAGACGATACTGTATCTGATGAAGATGTTGATAACGAATTAAAACAATTACAAGAGCGTCATGCTGAGCTAGTAGTAAAAGAAGAAGGCGCGATTGAAAACGGTGATACTGCAGTTATCGATTTTGATGGATATGTTGATGGAGAAGCATTCGAAGGTGGAGCTGCTGAAAACTATTCATTAGAAATTGGTTCTGGATCTTTCATTCCAGGATTTGAAGAACAATTAGTTGGTTTAGAAGCGGGTGCAGAGAAGGATGTAGAAGTAACATTCCCAGAAGAATACCACGCTGAAAACCTTGCGGGTAAACCAGCAGTATTCAAAGTGAAAATTCACGAAATCAAAACAAAAGAACTTCCAGCTCTTGATGATGAGTTTGCAAAAGATGTTAACGAAGAAGTTGAAACTCTTGATGAGTTAAAAGCTCAAACAAGAACTCGCCTTGAAGAAGCGAAAAAATCTGAAGCAGAAAACCAACTACGTGATTCACTAGTTGATAAAGCTGCTGAAGGTGCAGAAGTTGATATTCCAAATGCATTAATTGAAAATGAAATTTCACGTATGATGCAGGAATTTGAGCAACGTCTACAAATGCAAGGTATGAATCTTGATTTATACTTCCAATTCTCAGGTCAAGATGAAGAAGCGTTAAAAGCTCAAATGAAAGACGATGCTGAAAAACGCGTTAAATATAACTTAACACTTGAAGCAATTGCTAAAGCTGAGAACATTGAAGTTTCTGACGAAGATGTTGAAGCAGAATTAGCGAAAATGGCTGAAATGTACAACATGCCTATTGAAAACATTAAACAAGCACTTGGTGGAAACGCTGAAGGCTTAAAAGAAGATTTAAAAGTTCGCAAAGCGATCGATTTTCTTGTAGAAAATAGCAAAGTTGTTGCATAATATAATAAAAGGAACAAGGCGCGAGCACATCGTGCCTTGTTTTATACAATCATGTTTTATTTATATTCCTTTGGGAATGATATAAGAAAGCTAATACATACATAAACATTAAGTAAGAGAATATTAAGATCATCAACATTTTTGGGAAGAGCCCTCAGGTTGGGAGCTTTTTCAATGCCGAGTGGTTTCATTTCCTGTCAATGCTTCTCTTATGGTAAAATGCAGTACATACCGTTTTTATTTGTTTTAATTAGGGACATCTACCTGCTGACCTGAATAGTTGAAAGAATTAGTAGGGGTAAGGTGGAAATGTTTTGATTTAGATAAAGATACAAGGGGTGAAACAATGTTTAAATTTAACGACGAAAAAGGACAATTAAAATGTTCATTTTGCGGAAAAACACAAGATCAGGTACGTAAGCTAGTAGCTGGACCTGGAGTATATATATGTGATGAATGTATTGAACTTTGTACAGAGATTGTTGAGGAAGAGCTTGGTACAGAAGAAGAAGTTGAATTTAAAGATGTTCCAAAACCTAAAGAAATTCATGAAATATTAGATGAATATGTTATTGGCCAGGATAATGCCAAAAAATCATTAGCTGTTGCCGTTTATAATCATTACAAACGTATTAATTCAAACAGCAAGATTGATGATGTTGAGTTATCAAAAAGTAATATTTCTATGATTGGGCCTACAGGTAGTGGTAAAACGTTATTAGCCCAAACATTAGCAAGAATTTTAAATGTCCCTTTTGCTATTGCTGATGCTACTTCTTTAACAGAAGCTGGATACGTAGGTGAAGACGTTGAGAATATCTTACTAAAGTTAATTCAAGCTGCTGATTATGATGTAGAAAAAGCTGAAAAAGGTATTATTTATATCGATGAAATTGATAAAGTGGCACGTAAATCAGAAAACCCGTCAATCACTCGTGACGTTTCTGGTGAAGGTGTACAGCAAGCATTACTTAAAATTCTTGAAGGAACTGTGGCTAGTGTTCCTCCTCAAGGTGGAAGAAAGCATCCTCATCAAGAATTTATTCAAATTGATACAACAAACATTCTCTTCATTTGTGGAGGAGCATTTGATGGAATCGAACAAATTATTAAACGTCGTCTAGGACGAAAAGTAATTGGATTTGGTTCAGATAATAAAAATGCTGATCTTGATAAAAAAGCTCTTCTTTCACAGGTTTTACCTGAAGATTTATTGAAGTTTGGATTGATTCCAGAGTTTATCGGTCGTTTGCCTGTCATTGCAAGCTTAGAGCCGTTAGATGAAGAAGCATTAGTTGAGATCTTAACAAAACCTAAAAATGCTCTTGTTAAACAATATCAAAAAATGCTTGATTTAGATGGTGTTGAACTTGAGTTTGAAGATGGAGCTCTTCTTGAAATTGCTAAAAAAGCAATTGAAAGAAAAACTGGTGCACGTGGTCTTCGTTCCATAATCGAGGGCATCATGCTTGATATGATGTTCGATTTACCATCTCGTGAGGACATCGTTAAAGCCATTATTACTGCTGAAACAGTTTTAGGGGAAACACCACCTAAACTTGTACTTAGCGATGGTACAGTTATTCAAGAGGATAAAAAAACATCTGCATAACATAATCTTTTAAAAGGAAGTTGGTTTAACCAGCTTCCTTTTTTTGATGCCTTTTCCAATCCACCTCCTGTAAATACTTGTATTGAAATCATGTTTATTCCTGCTAAAGCTAGGAGATACTAGCTATAAATAACCGCTTCTTTAAGGTTTATCCATTTTAATTTTGCCTTTCCTAGGCAAAAACGAAAGTCGCCTTTTGTCCCTTTAGATTAACGAACATTTCATACATAGATGTGGAAATCTTTTTATGGGGCAAAACAAGCTTTTACTAACCTCTCGAAGAGTTACTTTTAACAAAGTATTATGCTTCGTTTACTTTTCACCGTAGCGGTAACAAGACATCTTTGCAGGAGGGACGCCAATGAGTTGGACGAGTATCGCGCTGTTTATTCAGCTGTTTTTTGGGATTATTATTGGAATGTATTTTTGGAATTTATTAAAGAGTCAACGTACTCAAAAGATATCAATTGACAGAGAATCAAAGAAAGAAATGGAACAATTAAGAAAAATGAGAGCTATTCGGTTAACCGAACCTCTTGCAGAAAAGGTACGCCCAAAAAGTTTTAATGATATAGTAGGACAAGAGGATGGTATTCGTTCGTTACGTGCTGCGCTATGCGGTTCAAACCCTCAACATGTCATTGTATATGGACCACCAGGTGTAGGGAAGACAGCGGCTGCTAGACTCGTTTTAGAAGAAGCTAAGAGAAATAAAAGATCACCATTTAAAGAAAATGCTGTATTTGTAGAATTAGATGCTACAACAGCAAGATTTGATGAAAGAGGGATTGCTGATCCTCTCATTGGATCTGTTCATGATCCAATTTATCAAGGTGCTGGAGCAATGGGGCAAGCTGGAATTCCTCAGCCTAAGCAAGGAGCTGTATCTCATGCTCATGGGGGCGTTTTATTTATCGATGAAATCGGTGAACTTCACCCTATTCAGATGAATAAGTTATTAAAAGTACTTGAAGATCGTAAAGTATTTTTAGAAAGCGCTTATTATAATGAAGAAAATACACAAATACCAACACATATCCATGATATTTTTAAAAATGGTCTACCAGCTGATTTTAGGTTAATAGGAGCTACAACAAGAACACCTAATGAAATACCACCAGCCATTCGTTCTAGATGTCTTGAAGTATTTTTTAGAGATTTGGAACAGGAAGAACTGGCAGTTGTGGCGAAAAAAGCAGCAGATAAAGTAGAAATGGAAGTAAGCGACAAGGGAATTGATATCTTAACTTCCTATGTTAGAAATGGCCGTGAAGTTGTAAATCTTATGCAAATTGCTACAGGTATGGCAATGTCAGAAGACAGGAAAGAAATTACTGTTGAAGATATCGAATGGGTTATTAATTCAAGTCAGTTAAGCCCAAGATTTGAAAAGAAAATTGAAGATAACTCAAGAGTCGGTTTAGTAAATGGGCTTGCCGTTCATGGTCCTAATACAGGGGCATTGTTAGAAATTGAAGTCACCGTCATTCCTTCTCAAAAAGATAAGGGCACCATTAATATAACAGGAATTGTGGAAGAGGAAAGTATTGGTGATCGATCTAAATCCATTCGTAGAAAAAGTATGGCAAAAGGCTCGATTGAGAATGTTATTACTGTTCTACGTTCTATGGGCATACAAGCAGATGATTATGATATTCATGTGAATTTTCCAGGTGGTACACCAATTGATGGCCCATCAGCAGGAATTGCAATGGCCACAGGAATTTTCTCAGCTATTCATAAGATTGCCATTAGCAATAAAGTGGCCATGACTGGAGAAATTAGCATTCATGGAAATGTAAAGCCTATAGGCGGAGTTATTCCGAAAATAAAGGCGGCAAAAAAGGCTGGTGCAGATATAGTCATTATTCCAAAAGAAAACATGCAATCCATTCTAAAAGAAATTGATGGGATAACGATTATACCGGTAACAAATCTTCAAGAAGTCTTTGATATAGCACTTGTTGATCCACCAACTGAAAAGCCATTGCAACACGAAGATTCACCTTCATTTCCACATCAAGAATCTGTATAAAAGAGTTAATCTTAAAGAGATCTCCTTTACAATAAAGAAGATCTCTTTCCTTTTTTAAGCTTCGGTCAACTCTAGTCATTTCCAATTTTATCTTAATGAGAATTCCGGAATTTCCTTTTTCAACTTATCGTATTGGGGTATACTACCTATTGACTAAAGTAGTTTAATTAGACACTTGAAAAAGAATAAGATAGAATTGAACAAGAATGAATTATCATGTCATGGAGGTGTAAACGCATGGCGAAATCAAATAATCAAATTGTCCCCCTCCTACCACTAAGAGGCTTGTTAGTATATCCAACAATGGTACTGCACCTTGATGTAGGAAGAGAAAAATCTGTTCAGGCGTTAGAAAAGGCTATGATGGAAGATCATATTATCTTTTTAACGACACAAAAAGAGATTTCGATAGATGAGCCAAACAAAGAAGATATTTATGAAATAGGAACATTGACTAAAATTAAACAAATGTTGAAATTACCAAACGGTACAATCCGCGTACTCGTTGAAGGAATAGAGCGAGGTAAGATTCAACGTTTTGTTGATGAGGATGAATACTATTCTGTTGAAGTTTCTATTTATAAAGACCCTGAAGAGAAAAGTGTAGAAGAAGAAGCTTTAATGCGAACAATGTTAGAATATTTTGAGCAATACATAAAGCTTTCTAAAAAAGTGTCTGCTGAAACATATGCAACCGTTTCTGACATTAATGAGCCAGGACGAATGGCTGATATTATTGCTTCGCATCTTCCTTTAAAATTAAAGGAAAAACAAGAGATATTGGAAACCCTTGATGTGACAGAACGATTGAACAAAGTGATTTCCATTATCCACAATGAAAAAGAAGTACTTCAGCTGGAGAAAAAGATTGGCCAACGAGTTAAAAAGTCCATGGAGCGTACGCAAAAAGAATATTATTTACGCGAACAGATGAAAGCCATCCAAAAAGAGCTTGGTGAAAAAGAAGGCAAGCTTGGAGAGGTTTCAACGATGAAGGAACGAATTGAAGAAGTGGGAATGCCAGAACATATAAAAGCAGTGGCTTTAAAAGAACTGGACCGCTATGAAAAAGTTCCTTCAAGTTCAGCCGAGAGTGGCGTTATTCGAAATTACATTGAGTGGCTCCTGTCTCTACCATGGTCAAAAGCAACTGACGATCGTTTAGATGTGAATGTTGCTGAGGAAATCTTAGACGAAGAACACTATGGCCTTGAAAAGGTTAAAGAGCGTGTAATTGAGTATTTAGCGGTACAACAATTGACCAATTCATTAAAAGGGCCAATTTTATGCCTTGCAGGACCTCCGGGAGTTGGGAAAACATCATTAGCTCGTTCAGTAGCTAAATCGTTAAATCGAAATTTCGTTAGAATATCACTTGGTGGAGTAAGAGACGAATCCGAAATTCGTGGACATCGACGTACATATGTTGGTGCAATGCCTGGAAGAATTATTCAAGGTATGAAGAAGGCCGGAACAATTAATCCTGTGTTCCTTTTAGATGAAATCGATAAAATGTCCAGTGATTTTAGAGGAGATCCTTCTGCAGCTTTACTGGAAGTGTTAGATCCTGAGCAAAATCATAACTTTAGTGATCACTATATTGAAGAAACATATGATTTATCGAAAGTTATGTTTATTGCAACAGCTAATAACCTTGCTACAATTCCAGGACCATTGCGCGATCGTATGGAAATTATTAATATAGCTGGTTACACGGAACTGGAGAAAATTCATATTGCTAAAGATCATCTACTACCAAAGCAATTACAAGAACATGGACTTAAAAAATCACATCTGCAAATCCGTGAAGATGGAATTCAAAGCATCATTCGCTATTATACAAGAGAAGCCGGGGTTCGTGGGCTAGAGCGCCAGTTAGCAGGAGTGTGTCGTAAAGCTGCTAAAATGATTGTAAAAGAAGAGCGGAAGAAGATCATTATTACGGACAAAAATATTGAAGAATTTCTTGGGAAAAAACGCTTTAGATATGGACAAGCGGAACTTGAGGATCAGATTGGTGTTGCAACTGGTTTAGCTTATACAACAGTTGGCGGCGATACCCTATCGATTGAAGTATCAGTAACGCCTGGTAAAGGAAAGCTGATTTTAACCGGGAAGCTTGGCGATGTTATGAAAGAATCTGCTCAGGCGGCATTTAGCTATATTCGCTCGCGTGCTGAAGAGCTGAACATTGAACGTGATTTTCATGAAAAGAATGATATTCATATCCATGTTCCTGAAGGTGCTGTACCTAAAGATGGTCCATCAGCAGGTATAACAATGGCTACAGCGTTAATTTCAGCATTAACAGGTAGAGCCGTAAGAAAAGAAGTTGGAATGACAGGAGAAATCACTTTACGTGGTAGAGTACTTCCAATTGGTGGCTTGAAAGAGAAAACATTGAGTGCTCATCGTGCTGGTTTGACTAAGATTATTGCACCAAAAGACAATGAAAAGGATTTGGATGATATTCCAGATAGTGTTCGAAATGAACTTACCTTTGTCTTAGTTTCACATTTAGATGAAGTGTTAAAACATGCGTTAACAGAGGAGAAATAATGAAAGTAACAAGTTCAGAAATCGTTATAAGCGCAGTTAAGCCTGCTCAATATCCAGAAGGAGATTTACCGGAAGTAGCATTAGCAGGTCGTTCTAATGTTGGTAAATCATCCTTTATTAATAAATTGCTAGGTAGAAAAGGATTAGCCCGAATTTCATCAAAACCAGGGAAAACACAAACATTAAATTTTTATATCATTAATGAAATGCTACACTTTGTTGATGTGCCTGGATATGGATATGCCAAGGTTAGTAAAAAGGAGCGTGAAGCATGGGGGAAAATGATTGAAACCTATATCACTTCTCGTGAACAGTTGCGTGCTGTTATCCTTTTAATTGATCTTAGACATCCTCCAACAAGTGATGATGTGCTGATGTATAACTTCCTAAAGCATTATGACATTCCAACAATCGTTGTGACGACCAAAGCAGATAAAATTCCTAAGGGTAAGTGGCAAAAGCATGCTAAGGTGATAAAAGATGCCCTAGAAATTGATAAAACCGATCCATTAGTTATTTTTTCATCAGAAACCGGCTTAGGTAAAGATGAAGCTTGGAAAACGATCCTTCATTATACGTCATAAAGTTTGGTTTAAAGCAATTTACAAGTAAATCAGCAAAGAAAAATGCTTGGAGGCATATTATGCTCCAAGCATTTTTCATATCACCCATTATCTTCAAGAATTGGCAGCAATTAAGCGGAGAAATTCCTTTTAATGAGGAAATAGCACGCGAAATAGATTAAATAAACGGAAAGTTTCCGTCTAATTAATCAAAAAAGCTGGAAATGGGCCATTTTACTATACTTAACCGGAAAAACTCCGTGTATTTAAATGATCTGTTACTCAATTAATGGTAGTTAAAGATCATTTATAGCACAACAATTGGAATAACAATGAGCTTGCGAATTTTCATGTTCACACAAATTATGTCACCATGTTAAAAGGGTTTGGAAATTCAGGGCGTATTTACCGTTCATTCCATTTCATTAAACTTCATATATATCAACAAAAAAGAAGCAGTCTTATTCAGTTGCGAATAAGACTGCGAATTGGTGCGCTATTTTAGTTATTGTATGCCAAAACCGAACCGGTTATGGAAAAATACCAGAGTCTTTTGGTGTTATCAACATCGACATATTTCAACAAAATGTGGGAAGTGACAGGCACCCTATCTCCTTCTCCGCAGCACTAACAATAAAGCACCAATAACAATAAAAAGTAGTGGCCAGTAAGTTTCAATAAAGTCTACACCGTTTTCGATGATCGTTAGGGATTGAATAATTTTATGGAAAAAGTGTAGAAATAAGCCTATAGCTAATATAATAAGACCTTGCTGATAACCGGTTTTAGTTTTTGTAGCAGTTAAAATCATCCCAAGAGACAAGATGAATAAAAAAGCAGCAGGATAATCAGGCCAAGAAGCAATCTTGCTAGCAAAGTGAAAATGGATACCAAGGCCTGCTAAAATGATTCCTGGTAAAATGGCTGACGCATCTTGTTCAAAATGACCACTAACTAAAAACGTAAGTCCAAGTAATATTAATAAAAAAGGCCAACTGTTTTGTCCTTCAAATAAATGAATATTTAATTTTTGGATAGAATAAAAAATGCCAATTCCTAATAGTAGCATTGTTGGTAATAATGTAATTTTTTTCATTGTCCACCTCTTGCATGAATAGTATATAAGGAAAACCTGTCCGTTGTGGTCGGAGAATTTAATTGATATGTTTCCTTGTCCAAATCAATAGCTTGATTAACTTCGTGATTTTTGTTATTGTACAGAGTGAATAGTATGAGAATGATGTCAGAGAATGTAGAATTTCTTATAGAAAAAACAGTGTTTTTTGTGAACAAATACACACGACCATTAATAAGTTGAAAATGGTGTGAATCAGTGAAATAATAAACATATTTTATCATAACATATAGTTTCAAAGACTGTTCACATTTTTTAGAAGAGAAAAAAATCAATCGTGATATACTAGAAGTAGAGATCCTTGTACATGGGGGTGTATAAGAAAATGCATATACTTGTTGTCGGCTTAAATTATAAAACAGCCCCTGTTGAAATTCGCGAAAAGCTCTCGTTTCAACCTCAAGAGCTAACAGATGCGATGAAACAGTTAAAAGAACAAAAAAGCATACTTGAAAATGTCATTGTATCTACCTGCAACCGTACAGAAATATATGCTGTAGTAGATCAACTTCATACCGGACGTTATTATATTAAAGCATTCTTGGCAGATTGGTTCGGACTAGAGAAAGAAGAGATTTCACCGTATTTAACTATTTTTGAACAAGATGGTGCATTAGAGCATTTATGTAGAGTAGCATGCGGATTGGATTCTATGATTTTGGGTGAAACTCAAATTCTGGGACAGGTTCGTACTAGCTTTTTACATGCTCAGGAAAACAACACAACAGGAACAGTATTCAATCAGCTGTTTAAGCAAGTAATCTCATTGGCTAAACGTTCACATTCAGAAACTGATATTGGAGCAAATGCTGTTTCAGTTAGTTATGCAGCAGTTGAACTTGCTAAGAAAATCTTTGGTGACCTTCGTTCTAAGCACGTACTCATTTTAGGTGCGGGTAAGATGGGGGAATTAGCTGTGCAAAATCTGCATGGCAGTGGTGTAGGTAAAGTTACTGTTATGAATAGAACGTTGCAGAAGGCTGAAGAGCTTGCTAATCGTTTTAATGGAAAGGCAAAAGGAATAAACGAACTTCAGTGTGGATTAGTGGAAGCGGATATTCTTATTAGTTCAACTGGTGCTAAAGATTTTGTTATTACTAAAGAAATGATGACACATGTGGAAAAAATGAGAAAAGGTCGCCCATTATTTATGGTCGATATTGCTGTGCCACGTGATTTAGATCCTAAGCTTGCGGATTTAGATAGTGTATTTCTTTATGATATTGATGATTTACAAGGGATTGTTGAAGCAAACTTACAAGAGCGTAAAGTTGCAGCGGAAAAGATTGAACTGATGATCGAAGCGGAGATTGTTCAATTTAAACAATGGATTAATACGCTTGGGGTTGTACCTGTTATTTCAGCACTTCGTCAAAAAGCTTTAAATATTCAAGCTGAAACGATGGAAAGTATCGAGCGAAAAATGCCTAACTTAACTGAACGTGAAAGAAAAGTTTTAAGTAAGCATACAAAAAGCATTATTAATCAATTGCTTAAAGATCCAATTGTAAAGGTAAAAGAGCTATCTGCAGAGGCTAATGCACAGGAATCATTGGATTTATTTATGAAAATCTTTAATATCGAAGAAGCTGTTGAAGAGCAAATGAAAATGGATAAATCAGATAAACAAACTGTTCATGCAAACGATCCGATTTATCGTGCTTCACTTCAATCGTAAGTGAAAGGACCTTTCATTATGGAGATGAGCTTAAGCAGAATTAATGAATTAACCATAATACTTTATGCTATTTGTGTACTCTTATATTTTATAGATTTTCTTAATAATAACCGGAAGGCGAATCGAGCTGCCTTCTGGTTACTTTCTATTGTTTGGCTATTACAAACAATTTTTTTATTTGTTCGTATGTTTGAAACAGGTAGATTTCCTGTTTTAAATGTGTTTGAAGGGCTTTATTTTTATACATGGGTGTTAGTCACATTGTCACTTGTTTTAAACCGTTTTCTTAAAGCGGAATTTATTATCTTTTTCACAAACGTAATAGGCTTTATCATGATGGCCATACATACTTTTGCCCCAGCTCAATACGAGTCGGCTGCTGTATCAAGTCAGCTTGTCTCGGAACTGCTATTAATTCATATTACGATGGCCATACTTTCTTATGGGGCGTTTTCACTATCGTTTGTGTTTTCGATCCTTTATACCATTCAATATAATTTACT
The DNA here is from genome assembly GCF_048059995.1 of Metabacillus sp. YM-086. NCBI lineage: Bacteria > Bacillati > Bacillota > Bacilli > Caryophanales > Bacillaceae > Metabacillus > Metabacillus sp. YM-086. Next base: position 15,355 of record NZ_JBLUOI010000007.1, read on the forward strand.
CAAAAAGAAAAAGTGGGGAAAGCGCCTTCTTCGGTTAGAAGATCTTTCAAAACTCGACCATATGTCATATGTATTAAATGTTATCGGCGTACCTATGCTGTTATTAAGTTTAATTTTAGGGGTTATTTGGGCCTATATTAAAGTTGCTCATTTTCAATGGTATGATGCGAAGGTGCTAGGGTCATTTATGGTGTTAGTGACGTATGGGATCTATCTTTATATAAGAATTGTGAAAGAATTACAGGGCAGGTCTGTTGCTCTTTTAAACATAGCATCGTTTTTAGTTTTATTAATTAACTTTTTCTTGTTTGGTAGTCTATCAAGGTTTCATTTTTGGGATTCATGATTGGTTGCTTTTAGACATAGTAGGAGGAGCATATGCGAAAAATAGTTGTTGGATCTAGACGTAGTAAATTAGCATTAACACAAACAAATTGGGTAATTAATCAGTTAAAATCTTTTGGTTTACCGTTTGAATTTGAAATCAAGGAAATTGTGACAAAAGGTGATCAAATTTTAGATGTAACTTTATCAAAAGTTGGAGGAAAAGGCTTGTTCGTAAAGGAAATTGAGCAAGCAATGATGAACGGTGAAATTGATATGGCTGTTCATAGTATGAAGGATATGCCTGGGATTTTACCGGAGGGTTTAACGATAGGATGCATTCCAAACCGTGAGGATCACCGAGATGTTCTTATCTCTAAAGACCATAAAAAGCTTTCAGATTTACCAAGTGGAGCAATTGTCGGAACAAGCAGCTTGAGACGAAGTGCGCAGCTTTTAATTGAAAGACCTGACCTCGAAATTAAATGGATTAGAGGAAACATAGATACTCGCTTAGAGAAGCTGAAAACAGAAGATTATGATGCAATTATTCTAGCTGCAGCAGGCTTGGCACGCATGGGCTGGAGTCAAGACGTTGTTACTGAATTCTTAGAGCCGGAAATTTGCCTACCAGCAGTAGGGCAAGGTGCTTTAGCAATTGAATGTCGCGCGGATGATCTAGAATTGTTAGATCTTTTTGCAAAATTCACTGATTTGTCTACGAAATTAGCCGTTACTGCTGAGAGGACCTTCCTTACTAAAATGGAGGGTGGATGCCAAGTACCTATTGCTGGATTTGCAACAGTAAATGAAAAGGAAGAAATTGAATTTACAGGTCTTATTGCCTCACCTGACGGGAAAGAAGTGTATAAACAAACGGTTATAGGAACCGATCCAGTAGCATTAGGGAGTAAAGTCGCAGAAACATTAACAAATCAAGGAGCTAAAGCCCTAATCGACCGGGTAAAAGAGGAGTTAGATCAATAATGGGGGAGATCCGTCCTTTACAAGGGAAACGGGTTTTAATTACTAGAGCAAAGTCTCAAGTAGAAGAATTTATTCAAAAAATTGAAGAAGAAGGCGGAGTCGGGATATCCGCTCCGCTTCTAGAAATAAGACCTAAAAAATCAAATGAATCTATTATTCAACAAACGCTTACAAGATTACATGAATTTGATTGCATTGTGTTTACGAGTGCAAATGGTGTTATTTACTTTAAAGAGTTCTTAGATCGATTTGGAATTCCTTATGAAGCATTACAGCATATGATTGCCGCTTCTGTTGGAAGAAAAACGAGTAAGCAAATGGAGAAACTAAATCTCAATGTTTCTGTTATACCTGAAGAATTTGTGGCTGAAAAGCTGGCAGAAAGCATAGGGGAAAACCTTTCTAAATCTTCAAAAATCCTTGTGATTAGAGGAAATCTATCAAGACCAGTTTTGATAACAGAATTAAAAAAACAAGGTTTTAACACAGAAGATTTAATTGTCTATGAAACAATACATAATAAAAGAGAAGCTGCTAAGCTTATTTCATATCTCAAAGAAGATCAGCTAGATTACATAACCTTTACAAGCTCATCTACTGTTGACAGCTTTATGAAAGTACTACATAGATCAGGACTCATGGAGCATTTGAGTAAAGTTACCTTCATATGTATCGGCCCAATTACGAATAAAACGTTAAAAGAATATGGATTTATAGGTGTTATGCCTGTTTCCTATACAATTGATGACATGGTGAAGTTAATGGTTGAATTAGAACAAAACCGGGAGGATAATCAATGAATATTCAATTTACAAGACACCGCCGTTTACGTAACAGCAATAACCTAAGAGCAATGGTGAGGGAGACACATCTTCGCCCAGAGGACTTTATTTATCCAATTTTCGTTGTAGAAGGGGATAATAAGAAAAACGAAGTTCCATCAATGCCAGGTGTTTATCACTTGTCTTTAGATCTTTTGAATCAAGAAATTGAAGAGGTTGTTTCGTTAGGGGTTAAGTCTGTTATCTTATTTGGTGTTCCTGATGAAAAGGACGATGTAGGAACTCAAGCTTATCATGATAATGGAATTGTTCAACGTGCAACTAGACAGGTAAAAGAATCCTTCCCTGAATTAGTTGTTGTTGCGGATACATGTCTATGTCAATATACAGATCATGGACATTGTGGAATTGTTGAAAATGGACAAGTATTAAACGACCCTACCCTTGATTTGCTTGCACGTACCGCTATCAGTCAAGCAAAAGCAGGTGCCGATATTATCGCTCCTTCAAACATGATGGATGGCTTTGTAGCTGCAATCAGACATGGGTTAGATGAAGCTGGCTTTGAACATATTCCGGTTATGTCTTATGCAGTTAAATATGCAAGTGCTTTTTACGGGCCGTTCCGTGATGCTGCACACAGCACACCACAATTTGGTGATCGAAAAACATATCAAATGGATCCTGCTAATCGTGATGAAGCATTAAGAGAAGCTCAGTCCGATTTAGAAGAGGGTGCAGACTTTTTAATTGTAAAACCGGCATTATCTTATTTAGATATTATCCGTGATGTGAAAAATCAATTCAACGTTCCTATTGTTGCTTATAATGTTAGCGGTGAGTATTCTATGATTAAAGCAGCTGCACAAAATGGATGGGTTGATGAAAAAGCATTGGTGATGGAAATGTTAGTCGGAATGAAACGTGCAGGTGTTGATTTAATTATTACATACTTTGCAAAAGACGCAGCACGGTGGATAAGGGAAGATCAATAAGGGAAAGCCTTTTACTTTACAAGAGGAAGGAAGAGGAATGAAAATGAATAGCTATCAAAAAAGCGAAAGTGCATTTCAAGAAGCTCAATCATTAATGCCCGGTGGTGTTAATAGTCCTGTAAGAGCATTTAAATCTGTTGGAATGAATCCTATATTCATGGAACGAGGAAAAGGCTCAAAAATCTATGATATCGATGGAAATGAATATATTGACTATGTTCTTTCTTGGGGACCGCTTATTCATGGTCATTCGAACGATACTGTAGTTGAAGCCATTAAAAAAGTTGTTGAGTCAGGTACAAGCTTTGGTGCTCCTACCCTGATTGAAAACGAACTTGCAAAGCTTGTAATAGATCGTGTACCTTCGATTGAAATCGTCCGTATGGTAAGCTCAGGGACAGAAGCAACGATGAGTGCATTACGATTAGCAAGGGGCTATACTGGACGAAATAAAATCATTAAGTTTGAGGGCTGCTACCATGGTCATGGTGATTCTTTATTAATTAAAGCAGGATCAGGAGTTGCAACGTTAGGATTACCAGATAGTCCTGGTGTACCTGAAGGAATTGCGAAAAATACGATTACTGTTCCATACAATGATTTAGAAAGCATTCAATATGCATTTGAACAATTTGGAGAAGACATTGCAGGGATCATTGTAGAACCTGTAGCAGGGAACATGGGAGTTGTTCCACCTCAACCAGGTTTCCTTGAGGGGTTACGAGCAATGACAGAACAATATGGTGCCTTATTAATCTTTGATGAGGTTATGACCGGGTTCCGTGTAGATTATGGCTGTGCTCAAGACTATTACGGTGTTACACCTGATTTAACATGCCTTGGCAAGGTAATTGGTGGAGGTTTACCTGTAGGAGCTTATGGTGGTAAAGCGGAAATTATGAAGCAAATTGCTCCAAGTGGACCAATTTATCAAGCAGGAACTTTATCAGGAAACCCACTCGCGATGACAGCGGGATATGAAACATTAAAACAGTTAACAAGAGATTCTTATGAGGAATTTAAGCGTAAAGCAGATCGTCTTGAGGAAGGTCTGTCAGCTGCTGCTAATGAGTATGAAATTCCGCATACAATCAATCGTGCCGGCTCTATGATTGGCTTCTTCTTCACTAATGAAAATGTAACAAATTACGAAAAAGCGAAAACGTCAAATCTTGATTTCTTTGCAAGCTACTATCGAAGCATGGCAAATCAAGGAGTATTCCTTCCTCCATCACAATTTGAAGGCTTATTCCTATCAACAGCACACACAGACGCGGACATTGATCATACAATAGATGCTGCAAAGAAGGCATTTGCAGATTTGAAAAAATAATTTTGATTAAATTAAATCCATCACAAGTTGTGGTGGATTTTTTATGTTTTTTAAAATATCATCATAATTTCCTTCTTTCGCACATACATCTGTAATGTCATAGTTATTTTGCTAGGCTATTTGAAAGGAGGAAATATTTTTGTCACAACAACAACTACGTTTCTCAGTAGAAGAATCTGTTTGGTTTCAAAAAGGACAGGAAGTATCTGAACTTTTATCTATTTCTTTAGATCCGGATATTGCAATTCATGAACATGATCAGTACATTTCCATTCGTGGTGCCCTGCAGCTTACTGGGGAATATAAAATAGAAACGGAAAGTTCTGAAGAGGAAACGTTCGAATACGCAAATGTACGTTATGTAAATGAGGTCGATACACGTGAAGATGGTGTGAGCGTCTTAAATCATCGTTTTCCTGTTGATATTACGATTCCTAGAAATCGAATTCAACAGCTAGACGAGGTGTATGTTTCGATCGAATCCTTTGATTATGATTTACCTGAACATGCTTGCTTAAAATTAATAGCTGATTTATCTATAAGCGGAATTTCGAATGGAGAGACAGTGGAAGAAGAAGAGAGACCTACAGAAGAACCAGCAGAAGAACCTCAGGAAGAAGTATTTGAAGCTCTTTTCCGTGAAGAACAAAACACTTCTGAACAGAATAATTCTGAGCCTGTATCAAGCTTAGAGCCTACACCTTCACCTTTTTCTTCTTTCTATGAGGAAAGAAAGTTAGATGAAGAAGACGTGGACAAATTATCACCTTCCTTCTCTGTCACGAAAGAACAGGAAGTAGTTGAAGAGCGTGAGGAGGAAGTAGAAGAAGAAGTGGTTGAAGCGTCTCCTGTTGAATATGAAAAAGAAATTGTAGAGCCTGAACCGGCTGTTGATGAAGAAGTTAATGTTGAGCAGCAAGGACAAACTGAAGAAGAGGTTTACGATCCATTTGTTGTGGAAGTAAGAAGAGAAGAACCAACTCCTGAACCTCAAGAAGTACAATACTCCTTTTTCTCTAAAACCGAAGAAGAGCCGACAAATGTAGATGAAGATTTACAAAAGAAAGATGAAGTTGGTCGTGAAGAGGGAGAAACAAAGGATGCCCATTACTTAACAAGTTTATTTGCAAGAGACGAAGAAGAAGATTTCTCCAGAGTGAAAATGTGTATTGTTCAACAAGGAGATACACTTGAACTAATTAGTGAGAAATATGAAATTTCCATTCAACAAATTTTACGTGTAAATGAGTTTCATGCAGATCAAGATGTATATGAAGGACAAATTCTTTATATCCCTGCATACTCAACAAGTAAATAAAATCTATTATTTATTTGAAAGACAAAGAACAGCATGGGGCATCTTTTTCCTCGGCTGTTTTTTTCAATTTTCTTTCTAAGGAGTAGAGGTGATAGGATCTATGTCGATGCAGCTAAGCGAACTAAGGCTTTTGCTACAAAATTACGATTTATACCCTGAATATACAGAGGAAATCACCAAGAAAACAATTAAGGTATATTCAGATACCGGTCCTTATGTATTAAAGAAATTATCAAGTGAATTTAATCCATATTTTGTTGATTCTATTCGAATTTTAAATGAACAAAAATATTCGAATTATGTTCCACTTTTAAGAAATAAACAGCAGCAGCTTATTTCTCAATATAATGGGGAGTACTATTACTTAATGCCATGGCTTGTGAATGAACAAGAAGAAGAACGTGATGCTCGTCATCAACTTCTATTTAAAGAGGTAGCAAACCTTCACAAACGAACAGAAAAGAAAATATCTCTTGATGGTCAAGAGGCAACAAATCATTATGAAAAACTAACGAATAAATTGGATGAAGAAAAAGCACGTATTGAAACCTTTGTTGAAGAATGTGAGAAAAAGATTTATTTATCTCCATTTGAGTTGCAAGCCGTTACTTACTATACTGAGGTGTCAAGAGCTATTGAATTTTCTCGTAAAAAGCTTGATGAGTGGTATGAGATAATGACAGATCAAAAGTCTTCAAGAGTAGTGTTAACGCATGGAAAAGTATCTGCGCGCCACTTCTTATATGATGATGATGGAAATGGTTATTTATCAAACTTTGAGAAATCGTCATATTCAAGTCCTATTGATGATTTTTTATTATTTTTGAATCGAACGGCGAAAACGTATCCAATTCAAAGTGATGATGTTGTGAATTGGTTTTATTCCTATCAAAAAGACTACCCATTTACAGAAGAGGAAATGCTTTTATTTATTGGTTATTTGGCTTATCCAGAGCGACTATGTCGTTTCATTAAAAACTATTCAAAAAAGGGGAAAAAGAGCTCTGAGTTAGAAGTAAATAAACAGCTTGTAAGAGCTTATTGGCAATTTAAAAATATTGAGTACTTTGTCATGAAGGTTTCCGAAATAGAAAACAGAAAGAAAATGGAAGCAGAAGCAGCAGAGGCACAAACTGAATCTTAGAAAATGAAAAGGAATCGGACAATTCCGATTCCTTTTTTACTGTTAAATCCAATCATATCGGAGTGCAATAGCTAAGCCAATTAAAATACCGAGCAAAAGAACATCAAATGTTGTAGGAAAGAAAACAGTTCGAATGCCCTGGAAGATGGTTAAAGGAATGATAATCTGTACGCCGACCGCCCGAATTTGTCTAAGCCATGGCGGGAGTGTGTAAGGGCTATACCGCCTCTTCATATGACAACTCCTCCTCGTTTAAGCTTTTCAATAAAACTACTCACAATTTCAGAAATAGCTCATATTATGTGTTTAAAAATAAAGAATTGTTCGTGCAAAGGACCACTTAATGTAAAATATGCCAAGATTCTGTGATAGGTGCCTGTATGAAAGGGAAGAAATATGGGGAAAATATTGACGAAAAAAAGGATTGTTTAGTAATATAGAATAAGTTGTTAAAGAAAAAGTACATAATGATGAAACGTTGAATGGGAAGAGTACAATCGTCATCACTTTACAGAGAGAGAAATCATTGCTGGAAGATTTCTTAAGTAGAGGCATTGGAAGGTCGCCCAGGAGTTGCTTCTTTGAACAGATCTAGTAGGAGAAGCCGGTTGAAAGCCGTTAAATTGATGAGTGTGTAGACTGTTTAGTAAATATTTTTATACTGTCTATAAAAAAAGGTGGTACCGCGAAATATTCTCCTTTCGTCCTTTTATGGATGGAAGGAGTTTTTTATTTTTTAAACTGGAAAATATGTGAAATGGTACCAAGTAATCTTTCACATGTACATAAAAAATGTAAAAAGAACTTAGGAGGAAATCTAATGGAAAACAATGAACAACAAGTTTCATTACCAACAAAATATGATCCAAATGCAATTGAAAAAAACCGCTATTCTTTTTGGCTTGAAGGAAAGTACTTTGAGGCAACTGGTGACGAAAACAAACAACCTTATACAATTGTAATCCCACCGCCTAACGTAACAGGAAAACTGCACCTAGGTCATGCTTGGGATACAACATTACAAGACATTGTTACACGTATGAAAAGAATGCAAGGCTTTGATGTATTATGGCTTCCAGGTATGGACCATGCTGGGATTGCTACACAAGCAAAGGTAGAAGCAAAGTTAAAAGAAGAAGGAAAGTCCAGATATGATTTAGGAAGAGAAAAGTTCATTGAAGAAACTTGGAAATGGAAAGAAGAATATGCTGGTCATATTCGTGAGCAGTGGGCAAAAGTAGGTCTTGGTCTTGATTACAGTCGTGAGCGATTTACTCTTGATGAAGGACTCTCAAAAGCAGTTCGTGAAGTATTCGTTACTCTATATAATAAAGGCTTAATTTATCGTGGAGAATATATTATTAACTGGGATCCACAAACAAAAACAGCATTATCTGATATTGAAGTTATTTATAAAGATGTTCAAGGTGCCTTCTACCATATGCGTTATCCATTAGCAGACGGTTCAGGCTCTATTGAAATCGCAACAACTCGTCCGGAAACAATGCTAGGAGATACAGCCGTTGCTGTTCATCCGGAAGATGAGAGATATAAACATTTAATCGGCAAAAATGTTGTACTACCAATCGTAGGACGTGAAATTCCAATCGTTGGCGATGATTATGTTGATATGGAATTCGGTTCTGGTGCAGTAAAAATTACACCAGCACATGATCCTAATGATTTTGAAATCGGAAATCGTCATAACCTTGAACGTATTTTAGTTATGAATGAAGATGGCACAATGAATGACAAGGCAGGCGCTTATAAAGGCTTAGACCGTTTTGCATGCAGAAAGAAAATTGTAAAAGATCTACAAGATTCAGGTGTACTTTTCAAAATTGAAGAGCATATGCATTCAGTTGGTCATAGTGAGCGAAGTGGTGCGGTTGTCGAGCCTTACCTTTCTACTCAATGGTTTGTTAAAATGCAGCCACTTGCTGATGAAGCAATTAAGCTTCAAGAAGATGATGAAAAGGTAAACTTTGTTCCAGATCGTTTTGAGAAAACGTACTTACGTTGGATGGAAAATATTCGTGATTGGTGTATCTCTCGTCAGCTTTGGTGGGGACATAGAATACCTGCTTGGTACCATAAAGAAACTGGAGAGGTTTATGTAAACCAGGAGCCACCAGTTGATATTGAAAACTGGGAGCAAGACAATGATGTTCTTGATACATGGTTTAGCTCAGCGCTATGGCCGTTCTCAACAATGGGTTGGCCGGATACCGAGTCAGCTGACTTTAAACGTTACTATCCAACTGATGTACTTGTAACAGGTTATGACATTATCTTCTTCTGGGTATCTCGTATGATTTTCCAAGGCCTTGAATTTACAGGTAAACGTCCATTCAAGGATGTGTTAATCCATGGTCTTGTGCGTGATGAGCAGGGACGTAAAATGAGTAAATCACTTGGTAATGGTGTTGATCCGATGGAAGTTATTGATCAATACGGTGCTGATTCATTACGTTTCTTCTTATCAACAGGAAGTTCACCGGGTCAGGATTTACGTTTTAGCTATGAAAAAGTTGAATCTACTTGGAATTTTGCCAATAAAATTTGGAACGCATCACGATTTGCGTTGATGAATATGGACGGCTTAACATATGAAGAAATTGATCTAACTGGTGAAAAATCTGTTGCTGATAAATGGATTTTAACTCGTTTAAATGAAACGATTGAAAATGTAACAAAGCTTGCTGATAAATATGAATTTGGTGAAGTTGGACGTCTTCTTTACAATTTCATTTGGGATGATTTCTGTGATTGGTATATTGAAATGGCGAAGCTTCCTCTATACGGAGAAGACGAAGCAGCGAAGAAAACAACTCGTTCTATTCTTGCGTATGTACTTGATCACACAATGAGATTGTTGCATCCATTTATGCCATTTATTACAGAAGAAATATGGCAATCACTTCCTCATAAAGGTGAATCCATTACAGTTGCAGCTTGGCCGACTGTTAATGAACAATTAACAGACCGCGCGGCAGCAACAGAAATGAAGTTATTAGTTGAAGTGATACGTGCTGTTCGTAACATTCGTGCAGAAGTTAACACACCAATGAGCAAGCAAATACCAATGAGAATAAAAGCAAAAGATCAAGATGTATTAAAACAACTTGAAAACAACCGTGCTTATATTGAAAGATTCTGTAACACTAGTTCTCTCAATATCTCAACAGAAGTTGATTCCACTGAAAAATCAATGAGTGCTGTTGTAACAGGTGCTGAAATCATATTACCAATTGAAGGGTTAATTAATATTGAGGAGGAAATCAAACGCCTTGAAAAAGAACGTGAAAAGCTTGATAAAGAAGTAGAACGCGTTCAAAAGAAATTAGGCAATGAAGGCTTCTTAAAGAAGGCACCTGAAAAAGTCATTGAAGAGGAAAAAGCAAAAGAAAAAGATTATCGTGAAAAACGTGATATAGTATTAGCCAGAATTCAAGAACTAAAGGGCTAAGAGATAACTCGGGTGGTGCTAATTTTAGTTCCCCCGAGTTTTTAAATGGTTTTAAAGGGAGGATACCAATGTTTAACCGTTATGAGGATGCAGTGGATTGGATACATGGTCGATTAAAATTTGGAGTTAAACCTGGATTAAAAAGGATGGAATGGCTTTTAAAAGAACTAGGACATCCTGAAAAGAACATTCCTACCATTCATGTTGCCGGTACAAATGGGAAGGGATCAACAATCTCTTATATGCTACACATGCTAAAGGAAGCGAATTATAATGTGGGTACTTTTACATCACCTTATATTGAAACTTTTAATGAGCGGATTAGTGTAAATGGAGAGCCAATATCTGATGAAGATATGTTAAATCTCGTGAATGAAATAAAACCATACGTTGAGAAAATTGAACAAACAGAGCTCGGTGGACCAACTGAATTTGAAATTATTACAACGATGATGTTCCTATACTTCGGCAAGGTGAATCAACCTGATATTCTGCTACTGGAAACAGGCTTAGGAGGCCGATTGGACTCGACCAATATTATTAACCCGTTATTATCCATTATAACGAATGTAGGCTATGATCACATGAATATATTGGGTGATACGATTACTGAGATTGCTGCTGAAAAAGCAGGAATTATTAAACAAAATGTGCCAATCTTAACAGCAGTAGAAAAAGATGAAGCACTTCAGGTAATAAAGAATAGAGCAAAGCAATTAAATGCTGAGGTGTTAAGTGTTGGTTCTGAAATTAACATTCTCGAACATTCCGCCTATGAGCGAGGTGAAATGTTTACAGTTGAAACAGAAGGCTATTCATTGGAAAACCTTAAAATTCAGATGAGGGGACAGCATCAAACAAAAAACGCAGCATTAGCTGTTTCAGCCCTACATTATTTACGGGAACGTAACAAACTAACAGTATCAGACGATCAAATTTATAAAGGGCTTTTAAAAGCGATGTGGAAGGGAAGGTTTGAACAGGTTAATAATAATCCCGTTATTATTGTTGATGGGGCTCATAATAATGAAGGAATTGAGAGTCTAATTGAAACGGTAACTAGACATTACCACGATAAACAGGTTCATATTTTATTTAGTGCATTAAAAGATAAAGAGTATAAAGAGATGATTGATCGTCTAAGCAGCATTGCTGCTACCATGCATTTTACGACTTTTGATTTTCCGAGAGCTGAAGCATCGGAGAAACTTTACTCAGTGTGTAAACATCAGAAGAAGAGTTATTCGGAATCTTGGCAGGAAATATTGGAAAAATTGCTCCAATTATACCAAGGGAAAAAGGATGATATCATTATCATAACGGGTTCATTATATTTTATTTCAGAGGTTCGTAACTATTTGGTTAGATAAACTTGTATGTTAAAGGTCTATAATTATTAAAGTAAAGGTAATTTTTTTTGGGAATATTCTATAAATTTAGTATAATATAGGAAGATATACTTATTTTGTAAAGGAGGCGAGAGGATGAATAGGAAGGGACAACTCTTATTATGGGTTATATGGATTATTACTTTTCCTTTTTTATTATGGATTTCCTATCAAATGTCGCCTCCGACCATAACAGGTCTGGAATTCGATCTTATTTCTTTCCTCTTATTAATGTGTCTGGTTGCTTTCTGGCCGATCATTATTAATGATACACCAGTGTTCTATATTCAAGGTGTTTCATTAGCAGTTTTTCTTTATTTTGGATTGTTTGTTGAGATTATTTTTACTCAAGTTGCTTTGATTGCACTTTTAAGTAAGCTGCGAATAAGTAGAAAAGATCTGTACCGAATACCTCTTAACTCCTTACTCTTTATTTCTATATCAATAATAGGTGCGATCGTATTCAATTTAGTTGGCGGAACTCATGGAGGAACTGAATACAGTGCTCATTTTCTATCAGCAATTATTGCTTACGAAGCAGCGATCTTTCTTTCAAACCAATTATTATTAAATGCAATTAAATCACTTCTGTTTAAAGAAAGGTTTGAAATTCTTACAAGAAGTTTTTTATGGGAATTCCTTACTTCCATCATCGTGTTTCCAATTGGAGTAGCTTTATATTTTCTTTATTTAGAAGTCGGAATTGCATCGATTCTTTTTATAGGTATACCACTTTTAACATTATCTATTATTCTGACTCTTTACTATAAAAGCAATCAAATCAATCATTACTTGCAGCAAGCTAGTGAAATTGGTCATCAGCTAACTGAAAGGTTAGAGAAAATGAAAGTACTTGATATCTTCATTGAGAAAATTACGAAAATGATTCCTGTTGAAGCAGCTTATATTATCGATGTGTACGATCAAGATAAGCTGAAAATTGTGAGAGAATTTGAAAATGGCATGATACATCTAAAACCAGGAACCAATAAATCATCAAAAAAAGGAATATCTGGATATGTGTATGGTATTAGAGAAAGTGTTCTTTTTCATTCACGAAAGCAATGGAAGAATATTGAGTATTCACAGCTTCCGGAGTCTGTTGAAAGTGTTATAGGAGTACCTGTAAAGAGAAATCAAGATTTGGTTGGAATCGTTATTTTAGCAAGCAACAAAAAGAGGGCATTTGATCGAACTCAGCTAATGTTAATTGACTTACTTTCAACATATCTCGGTGTTGCTATAGAAAATGCTAGAAATTATGAGATTACAAAAAAACAAAGTGAGCACTGCCCTCTTACTGGGTTATATAATTATCGATTTATAGAAAATGAACTTCAGAAAGAATTCGAATTAATTAGCAGTCAGGAAGATAAGTCCCTTTCTATTATTTTATTAGACCTAGATCATTTTAAATCAGTAAATGATACATATGGACATCATGCGGGTAATGAAGTCTTAATAGAATTGGCAAATAGAATTGTGAAGACTGTTGGGGGAAGAGGAACAGTTGCTAGGTATGGTGGCGAGGAATTTGTTGTTCTGCTTCCGAGTTATAAAAATGAAGACACCTTGCTATTAGCAGAAGAGCTAAGACAAAATATAGCTGATACACCATTTACTATTGAAACCACACTACAAAATGTAAATCAAACATATTCTCTTCTGGTAACAGCAAGCTTTGGAGTAGCTACAGCTCCAAATGATGCAGATGACCCATTATCTTTAATACGTCATGCAGACCGTGCTATGTATATAGGTGCAAAACGAGCTGGACGAAATAGAGTGGCAGGTTATGTTAGCTAGACCTGATTACTCACTAAAAAACGAGGGAATATTTCCTGCGCAATAAAAGTCTAATTTTGTAGTATTATTGTAAAATTTATATGAGACTATTATATTCGACTAACTCTCTGGTATAATTGAACTATATGCCTATTCCAATACTTTAGGATTAGAAAATGTCGTGGGAGGTTTAGTACGCATGTACAAGAATTTTACAGCCATATTTATAGTGCTCCTGTTAGTTATTCAATCATTTGTATCTATTAATCAAGCGTCGGCTGCAGAAGGCCTCTCAATTAACGCGACAGTAGGTGGACAGCAATTACTGGAAATTGAAAATGGTCATTCAGTAACATCGAATGTTATCTTTGATTTATTACCTAGGGGAACAGCATCGTTAAATGAGCGGAATTCCATGGATGTTGTTATTGTTTTTGATAAATCGGGTTCAATGGCTGATCCTGTAAGCAGGAATAATACTAAACTATCACTAGCACAGGATGCTGTTGAAGAAGGTGTTGAAATCTTTTTTGATTCGAAAAAAGACTTTGATGATCGTTATGGCATAGTGGCTTTCGATACATATGTAAATAATGTCTCTACGATTAATGGACTTCATTCAAATCCTAATATAGTAGCTAACAAAGCAAGACAAACATCTGCTGAAGGTGGAACAAACTATACAGATGCATTGAAAGCAGCTAAAGATATGTTAATTCATGCAAAAGATAATGGGAAATACAGTGGTCAAAGGGATCAATATATCATTTTTATGACCGATGGAAAACCAACGAACTCTTCTAAATATGGAAATGTTCATGGGTATTATCATCAATTAATACAGCATAATGATTACGAAAGAATATATGGTTATAGTAAATACAAAGATAAAATGTTAGACGGAAAGTTTGTATTTTATAATGATGACTGGTATGTTATCTCTGACAATAGGAACTTTTTAAGTGGAAACTATAACTTGCTTTATGATTCAAATTCTAAGATAAACAGTATCGTTATTGATTCTCAATACGGACCGTATCTATATTCTCATAATAACCCGAGTGTCCCGGATAAGATTAAAGAACATGGTCGTGAACAAGCTCGGATTCTTGCAGATAATGAGATTACGATGCTATCAATTGGGTTCGGTGATCAGAATCAATTAGATATGAGTTATTTATCTGAGCTCTCAGCTATGTCAAATGGAAAAGCAGTAAGAGCCTCTTCCAATGATATTATTGAAATATTCAAAGATATTTCTGCGAGTATTTCAGCAGAATATCCATCGCTGTCTAATGGATTTATAAGATTTAATTTGCCAGAAGGTGTAACTGTTCAAGAAAATGATTCAGTAAGCGTAACTGATAATGAAGTTATCATGAGTTTAAGAGATATACTCTATAATCCAAATCCTCCTAGTGAGGGAGATTCTTCTCTACATTATGAACTACCGCTTACATTTCGTTCAGCTGGTATTTATAACTTCTCGTTTGATGTTCTTTATAACTCTGGAAAAGTAGCTAAGACCGGTATACCTTATCAAGTGGAAGTTAGGATCCCTCTAAAAAGTATTGAATTTTCTCCTAAGGAGAAAACAATATATATTGGTGAAAGATTTAAAGTGGAAGATTATCTTCGTTTTAATCCATCAGATGCAACTAATAAGTTAATTAAGAATGTTTCAACTAATAATAATGCCCCAATTGTCATTACTAAAGTAGGTAATGAGTGGTATGTGACAGCAAGAGATATTGGGTATGCAACAATTGAAGCAACTGCTGATGAGGATTCTACTATTAAGGATTCTATGAGAGTTATAGTTTCTACAAGGAATACCGATTCTAATAACGGTGGAGATAATGGAGATGACGACCAAGACCAAGATGATGGTTCAGATGATGATACTGACACTGGTGGCGGCGGTAATGATGATTCAGAACTTAAATGGTAATATTAAAAGGGAGATTCTCTATGAATCTCCCTTTTAATATTTAGAATTTAGTTATTTACATTCCCATTCTTCACAATAACTTGGTCATATAATAATTGATATCGATCAACTCTTGGCAATGAATTTAATCGATCTGGGTCCAATAATACAGACCTGTCGTGCTCAACGTAAAATCTGGAGTCATTGTTTCTTTGTGCTATTACAGGCTCAATAACGCTCTTTATATCATCGGTTCTAATTGAAAATGAATTTTGTCTTATAGCATTTACTGTTAACTTCTTATTAGCAAATAAACCACCATTAATCTCAAAAAGTGACGCAACCCCATATAATTCAGCCTCTGTGTCGGTATAAAAGAAAGCGTCCAAAGGCTCAATGTTTTTACTGCTGCTAAATTCATTGATACGATTAATAGATAGTTTACCTTTCGTTAACAAAATGAGTTTTGAACTAGGATTACTATTTAGTCGTTTAATATTTGTATTCGTTATACTTGTTTTTCCCATAACATAGATGGTGGAATTAAAGTAAATGTTGTCATCTTCTTCAGTTTCTGTCTCATTATTAGAAAGGCTATTATCAAATTCATTTCCTTGTATAATTAAATCTCCTGTTACAATGACATTGCCTGGTATTTCAGTGTCTCTTGGAATTTGAAGGTCCCCATTTATAATAAACCAGCTATTTTTAAGAAAAGGATTACAGTTATCCCCTTGTATAATATTTGAGTTATAGATATATGCTTTAGCAGTTTGCGCTCCTATTGGTGAGGTTTCTTCACAGTAATCAATTTCTTCAACAGATGAATCTTGTGAAAGTTCATCTACTACATTTGAGATGGCGGACTTTGAAGTGAAGTCACTGCCTACAAAATTGTTACTACCAGTAATTTCATTAAATATTTGAGCCAGAGTATTTTCGAAATTTACGTTAATAAAATCCGCTGTATCTTTTATAACTGCTGGTTTTGGCTCATCAAAAAAGTTTTCTGCGTCCTCTGAAATGGTTAATGAATTTTCCTGCTCATTTCGGTAGAATACATTACCTCCAATATTATTGGAAGACGGTATAATACGTGGCAGTAGTGTCTCGTTATTTCTTCGTCCATAAAAATCAGTAAACCATGCCTTATCAGCCGTATAGATTGTTCCACCAAATAAATCTCCAACAATTTCAGCAGACCCATTAAGGTAAACTTCACCCTCAGGTCCTGAACCAATCGCATATTTTAAGAAGCTAGGAGTCGGTGCTAGGTAAACAACTCTGGATACGGTTTTAGTAATGTCTGCTCCATCCGTATTTTGGTTCGTGTAAGAAAAGCGAAAAATACGTGTAAGATATTTTGTTTTATCAATCGATCCATAATCTTCTGTCGCGGTAATATCTTCAATAAGAAGATTTGTGGAATATTTGTCCTCAAGCTCAGCTTTTATTGTAGCTAAAAGTATATTGTCTAAATCACCGTTCAGTAAATTTGGTTCAGATAAATCGATGTCGTTATAAACTTTACTACTGAATATGGCAATGGCTTCATTAAGTGTGCGTGTTGCTTCTGTAGTTAACTCTATATCATCTATTCGGACGCCTGTTCTCTGGTTACTATTAATAGAGGCTGCGACGATCGTTAACCCTAACACCGTAAAAATTAAGGAAACAAGAAGGACCGTAATAAGAGCTTGTCCTTTTTCATTATTCAAAGTTTTAACACCTCCTGCGGTTAAAAACCGAATTTACTTTCAAGCTTAATTGGGTCGGCAGAGATGAGGTCATCCTCTGTGAAATTTTTGTCTTGAAGATGAAGATAAATTTCAATAAGTCCTTTTTCACATGTTGTATCATTGTTATCTTCATCAATACAATCAATAATCGCTATTCGTGATCGTTCTTTTTCATCCACTTCATTCCCAAGAAGGAGTTCATATTTTTCATTTAGCAGGTTGGTAGTAGTTTGATTGGATGTCCCAACACGTGCAGTTAAATGCACTTCGTTTTCTTCTAAGGTAATATCAATTTCTTCAGCAGCATCTAGTCTTGTTTCATCAATAACTGAAGGAAATTGTTCGTTTGCTTTTAATTTTTTATCATGACTAATGGTTATACAATTTTCAATACCATCACAAGGTTTGACCGAGTCGATCGGTGTTTCATACAATTCTTTAAGAATAGAAGCAACAATATGATCTGCTTCGTCTCGTAGCTGCATCTCGACTCCTACTTTTTCGTAAGTTTTGATTCCCATAATAAATACGTTATAAACCACAATCAAAATAATCGACGAAATTAAGAGGGTGGCTATAACCTCTAATAGGGACACACCTTTTTCTTCCTTAAAGGCTTTAACGAAGTTTTTCATTTGTGATAAACCCCTCTAAGCTTGATTCGTTCCCTTCATCCCACTCAACTAAAATCTCCATAGGAATTAATGAGGTTTGTAGTGAAGAATCGGAATGTTTTTTTAGTTCTACACTTACATTTAATTGGCGATTATTTAAATTGGGATTGAACGTAATTAAACACCTTTCTCTTCTCTGATTTAGTTCATCGCTATTACCATTAAACCATATAGGGCAAACTTCATCTGTGAGGATAACTGTAGACCCCTCACCGACGTCTGTTAAATCATCAACATAATCTCTTTTTATTTCCTCAAAGCTCTGTTGTTCCATAAAGTTCAACATATTCCTTGCTGCGTATACTCCTAAAGTATCATTTTCACTTTTTTGAGTGTAGGTCATGGCCTGTGAAAAAAGTGCTAGCATACCTAGAGTTAAAATACTAAAAATAACAATAGATAATAGTACTTCAATTAATGTAAACCCTTTGTTATAGGTGAAAAGTTTTACCAATTTGAATTTCATTCCAATCCCTTCTTTCAAATAGGTCGACTTTATTATACAATAAGTTATAGTCGATTTTTGTCTTTTTTTAGTTAAATACATGGATAAATGATAGAAATATAGGAAAAATTACTTAATCACTAAATGGGGTGATATTTTGAAGATATTTTTAATGTTAGTTATTGGTTTTATCCTTTTGGTGCCAATTCTGTTTTTTATTCCGTTCGGGTTACATAAAGCCGGTAAGATGGTATTAGCAGGTGTAGCTTTACTATGTGCTGCGCTTTTTTCCTTCACCATTCAATTAATGCCCATATGGCAAGCAGCCCCAGCTATCTTAGTTCTTCTAATGGCAGTAGGTTATTTATTGAATAAAAGGGATGCTCTTTTTCAATTGGAACAGGGGGAAAACATAGATGAATTTAGTCATGATGATTCATTTGATTCTAGGGAAGAAAAGGTAGATCTTCCAGTAGAAAGTGATGAATCCCCACCTAAGAGCATAACTGAGGAGGAGATAGAAGCTCCACCTTCTGATAGTGAATTAGAACCAAACAATGAGCTTGTAGAATTTGAACCGGAAACATCAGAAAATGAAAGTGAACAAGATTTTCTAGAGGAATTTTTTGATCAATTAGATGCTAGTCAAAACGATGAACAACCTGAATCTAAGACACTAGAAGAGGTTGCTGTTTCTAAAGAAAATGATAAGCAAGAAGAACCTTCTAAAGATAAGGTGAAAACTGATTTAGGGGATGACTTTTTACTTGAGCTTTTTGAGGGTCGAGATGTGGTCGATCTAGAAAATGATGACGATAAAATCAGTGGAATTCAACATGACGACAACAAAGAAACGGAAGATGAGCAGAAGGACACAGAGCCATACTCCGAAATGAACGAGTTGTTTGAAACGTTAATGAATGATGAAGAGAGAGTATCGGCTTCAGAAATGAAAGAAGAAGATGGGCTTTATACTGAGGACCAGGAAATGATTGAAGACACCGAAGGGTTAGAAAAAGAAGATTCTGCTGCGCAGCATGATGTTGAAGAAGAGAATGTGATAGATGACATCTTTGAACAAGATCATCTGCCTGAAGAAGAAGCTGATGATCAGGAACTTCCTTCTGAAGTAGAGAAACCGGAGAACCTCCACCAATTATCAAATAACATTTTAAATATGTTGCTAGAACAGCTTCATTACTATAAGAACAATCTTTCTAATCTTGAATATGAAGCGGTTCTTCAAAAAGCTGTTTCTGAGGCATCAAGTGAAAAAGATTATTTCTTATTTGCCAAAGAGCTTTTACAGCATTATTTCGAAGTAAATAAAGAAACTGAATATCATGTATTACTTGAAGATATGAAGCAAAAATTATACCAATACCCTGTTCTACTTGAACAGTTAACCTGGATAAGTTCTTTAAATAAATAGTAAAAATAGAGAATAGGTGTGTGACACAGATGAAAAAAAGTAGTGAAATTGTAGGTTTACCAATTATTAGTATTACAGCTGGGTTAGAGCTAGGAAATGTAAAATCACTTGTGGTGAATCCTGAAAAAGGGACGGTTGATTTTTTAACAGTTGAACACGATGACTGGCAGGTTAGTGTTAAGGCTATTCCATTTAGAAAAGTGATTGGAATTGGTGAGTTTGCCGTTACAATCGATTCAGATAATGCCATTATTGACTTAAATGAAATCCCAATCGCTAATCAGCTTGTTAATAAACGAATTAAAATTACCGATACTCGTGTGATTACTCGAAAAGGTCAATTACTTGGAGAAGCGAAAGAATATTACCTAAATGAAGAAACAGGTGTTATTATCGGCCTTCACTTGTTTGTAAACAATAAGGATGTATATGTAAAGTCAGAGCATGTACTAACATTTGGAAAAGATATATTAGTTGTAAGTGAAGATGCTGCCGCAGCATTACTGGAGTCTGCAAAACAGCTTGTTGAAGAGGACGTTTCAACAGAAAACCAAAGCAATACGGTAGAAGAATTATTAGAAGATCTATCACCAGTACAAAAGGAAGATCAATTTGAGGATCTTGACAATGAACAGATTGATGTAATTAAGGAAAAACAAATACAGTTATTAGAAGGAAAAAGAGTCATTAAAGATATTTATGGATCTGATCAGCAATTACTTATTGAAAAAGGTACTGTCTTGTCAAATGATGATATAAAAAAGGCCCAAAATGATGGACCAAGTACTTTTGTTGAACTGTCTATGAATACTGAAATGTAAAAAGGAGCAACCAATTTTGAACTTAAACAGAGGGTTGAAAATATATCTAGTATTGCTTATTTCCACTGTTTATTTGGTTAGTTTTTCACAAATGGGTGTGAAGGCTTATGATGCATTTCTGTCAAAAGGAACTTTTGAGCCAGGAACACTAATTGGTTCTGTCAATATAGAAAATATGACAAAAGAGCAGGCTATAAATGAGTTGAATCAAGAAGTAGCAGCATGGTTTAAAGGTCAATATTTGCAGCTGTCAATTAATGAAGACAATACAGTAATCGGACAGGACTTTTTTACCTTTGATTTTTCAGCAACAGTTGACTCGATCACCAGTGGAGCGAGTAATGAGTTGATAGTATCAGTTAATCAAACTGTTTATGAAGAACAACTAAAAACCCTGCTTAATGAGCGGTACGATACGATTGATCATGAGCAACTTCAAGCTGTAATTGAAGATGCTGTGAAAAAGATGGTTCCTGAAAATCAATTTTTCTCAATTGGAGCATATGTAAAAAGCGACTTAAATACAGTAGCAGCAGAAAATTTTGTTTCAACATCATTTGATTATAACTTGGTTCAAAGGGTGGTTGACTCAATTGGCACAATCACCGTACCAGCTCAATCACAAGTTTCTATGCTAGAACTTATAGAGAAATCAGACAATCTTCCACAGGAAGGGTTAAATGTTGTTTCATCAGCCCTTTATAAAACATTTCTAACAACTAATTTTGTCATTGTTGAACGCCATACAGGTCATGAGTTGCCAGAAACAATTGAACTTGGATATGAGGCAAATATTATAAAGGATAAGTCTGATTTAAAATGGTATAACCCGAATCAATCGGAATATACGATTTCTTTAAAGTTAACGAATGCTGGGCTACTTGTAAGAATAAATGGGGCACCTTTTTTATACAGCTATAAGGTAAATTTAGAGGAAAAAACATCTTTTAAACCAAAATCAATTATTCGATATACTAGTTTACTAGAAGAGGGTCAAGAAAAGGTCATTCAGAAAGGTAAGGATGGTTTATCTGTTAAGATCACTCGTGAGGTATTTGATTTAGAGGGAGCCTTTGTTGAGTCCGAGGAAATTGCCGAAGATTTTTATCCTCCTACTCATAAAATAATTGAAACTGATTTCATTAATAGATTGCTAAATAATCAATCTACTAACGACATCAGTGAAGAGACTGAAAGTACGAAGCAGGAAACAATAGAAAACGACGAATCATCTGAAGAAGACAACAAAGATAGCAATACATCTGGGAATGAAGAGAAATCTAACAGTGAAGATATTTGGGAAACTCCTTCAAAAAATGCAATTGAAAAATAACCTTAATTAAAGAAGGGATTATGGATGAACGATACTAGAAAAAGATTGGGAGACTTATTACTAGATTCAGGACTTATAACAGCAGAACAACTACAATCGGCTCTAGCAGAAAAACAAAAGGGGCAGCGATTAGGGGATGCCTTACTTGAAAGAGGGTTTATTACAGAGCAGCAATTAATTGAGGTTCTAGAATTTCAGTTAGGAATTCCACATGTAAGCTTGTATCGTTTTCCGTTTGATCAAAAATTAATTAAGCTTGTTTCAAAAGAAATGGCTAAGCGTAATTTATTAATTCCAATCAAAATTGAGGGAGACAAGCTTTTTGTTGCGATGGCAGACCCGATGGATTTCTATGCCATTGATGATCTCCGTCTAGCAACAGGGTTTCAAATTGAAACAGCCATTGCCTCAAAAGATGATATTTTAAGAGCCATTAATAAGTACTATGAAATTGATGACAGCATGTCAGATATTATGAACCAATTAACGGTTCAAGATGAGGTTCAGGAAGAGAAAATCACAAGTGATGACTCACCTGTTGTTAGACTTGTTAATCAAATACTTCAAAACGCTGTTCAACAAAAAGCCAGTGATATTCATATTGATCCTCAGGAAACAAAAGTGTTAATTCGCTTTCGTGTTGACGGTGTCCTAAAAAATGAACGAACATTTCCAAAGCATATGCAAAGCGTTTTAGTTGCCCGTCTGAAAATCATGGCAAATTTAGATATTACCGAACACCGAGTTCCGCAGGATGGTCGAATTAAAATGCATATCGAATTTCATCCAATTGATCTTCGTGTTTCAACACTTCCGACGATCTACGGTGAGAAGATTGTTATGCGTATTTTGGATCTGGGCAGTACATTAAATGATTTAAACAAGCTTGGTTTTAATAGCTTAAATTTAAAAAGATTCAAAACATTAATAGAAAATCCTACAGGAATTATGTTGATTACAGGTCCAACAGGATCAGGGAAATCTTCCACTTTGTATGCAGCGTTAAACCACTTAAATTCAGAGGAAGTAAATATTATTACGATTGAAGATCCAGTTGAATATCAGCTTGAAGGAATCAATCAAATTCAAGTCAATGCAAATGTTGGAATGACATTTGCAAAAGGGCTGCGATCCATTCTTCGTCAAGATCCTAATATTATTATGGTCGGGGAAATTCGTGACCGTGAAACAGCTGATGTTGCAGTACGTGCATCGTTAACAGGACATTTAGTGTTAAGCACGCTTCATACAAATGATTCATTGGGTACCATTACACGTTTGGTTGATATGGGGGTAGAACCGTTTTTAGTGGCCTCTTCTTTAACTGGTGTTGTGGCTCAACGACTTGTTCGGAAAGTATGCCGTGATTGTGCTTCAGAACAAGCCCCTACACAACGAGAAATAGAGATTTTTGCTAAAAGAGGGTTGTCGATTGATAAAGTTGTAAGAGGCAGAGGCTGTGGAACATGTAATATGACAGGCTATAAAGGAAGATTAGCCATCCATGAGCTTCTCATGTTGAGTGACGAAATGAAACGAGTGATCATGAATAATGAACCATTTTCAAGGCTTCGTGATCTGGCGATAAAAAATAAAACAATCTTTTTAATTGATGATGGTCTACTAAAGGTAAAGCAAGGGTTAACAACAACAGAAGAAATTTTACGTGTGACTGTAGCGGAGTAGGTGAAAACATTGAAAGCAAAAATTGACTCTATATTAAAGCTTGCTTATGAAAAGCAAGCTTCAGACATTCATTTGTCAGTTGGTGTGCCTCCCGTTATGCGAATTAACGGCGAGTTAGTTCGAATTGGCGAAAACATGTTAATGCCTGCTGATACAGAAGAAATGGCAAAGGGAATGATTTCTTCAGCAAAATGGTCATTGTTTGAAGAAAAAGGAGAGCTTGATTTTTCTTACGGAATTCCAGGTGTATCTCGCTTTCGTGTTAATGCATTTCGCCAGCGTTCTTGTATCTCTCTAGCTGTACGAATTGTTCCAAGAAATATTCCATCAATTGACGATTTGCAGTTGCCATCGATTTTAAAATCAATTGTGGAAAAGCCCCATGGACTTATCTTAGTAACTGGACCAACCGGCAGTGGAAAATCAACAACACTTGCGTCGATGATTTCCTTTATGAATCAAACGATGAAGCGCCATGTTATTACACTTGAGGATCCGATTGAATATTTGCATAAACATCAAAAATGTATTGTTGATCAACGTGAAGTTGGTTTTGATACAGGTAGCTTTGCATCAGGTTTAAAAGCAGCACTAAGACAGGATCCAGATGTGATTTTAGTTGGAGAGCTTCGCGATTTAGAAACAATTCACACAGCAATAACTGCAGCAGAAACAGGGCACCTTGTTCTTGGTACACTTCACACGTCATCAGCTGCATCAACAGTTGATCGGATTATCGATGTGTTTCCGGCTAATCAGCAGCCACAAATCCGACTTCAGCTTGCTTCCGTGTTAGTAGGGGTTATATCACAAAGGCTTTTCCCGACAGTTGATAAATCAGGGCGCCGTGCTGTAACTGAAATTTTATTAAATAACTCGGCAGTTGCCAGCTTAATACGAAATGAAAAAACATACCAAATTCCGAGCGTGATTCAAACAAGTCGAGCACAAGGAATGCAAACCTTTGAAAGCTCTCTTTCAGAGTATGTAAGAGCAGGCATTATTTCTTCTGAAGCAGCCTTACCATACAAACAAGGGACGACTGACTAATGGCAAAATTTAAATATGAAGGTCGTGACCGTACAGGTAAAAAGTCAGGGAAAGTAACTGCCAATTCAAGGCGTGAAGCGGTGTTAAAACTAAGTGAACTCGGAATACGAATTACAAATATTGAAGAAATACCAGAAACACTGTTAACAAAGGATATAGCAATTGGTAATCCTGTAAAGCTTCAGGAATTTGTTATTTATCTTAGGCAATTTTCCACGTTGTTACGAGCAGGTGTGACAATAGTAGATGCAACAAATATCTTAGCTAAGCAAACTAGCAGTAAACCGCTACGAAAAGCATTAGAGCAAATGGAGGATGATTTAAAATCCGGACAAGCCCTATCTGTTGCAGCAGCAAAGCATAAACGGATCTTTTCATCGATGTTTGTGAATATGATTAAAGCTGGTGAAGCAAGCGGTAGTATGGAAGAAACACTGGACAGGCTCGCTGTTCAATATGAAAAACAGCATCGGACTAAGCAAAAGATTCAATCTGCGTTGGCTTATCCTATGGCTGTTGCGATTGTCGCTGTTGTTGTTGTTATCTTCTTACTAGTTTCTGTTGTTCCTACCTTCGTTTCCATGTTTGAAGGATTTGGAGCACAATTACCAGCTATTACACTGTTTGTCTTAAACTCTAGTATTTTTATGCAAGAGTATTGGTATATTGTTATCCTGTTTTTTGTTGCTGTTTTTTCTACCTTTTACGGGTTACGGAAAAATAAGCAGACAAAGTATTATTTAGATGTTGTTGCCCTTCGTATGCCGATCTTTGGAAGCATGATTCAAAAAGCTGTATTAGCAAGAATGACAAGAACACTCAGTTCATTGTTTTCAAGCTCTGTGCCGATTCTTCAGTCTTTATTAATTGTTGAGAAAATCGTTGAAAATGAAGTCGTAGCAAAGGTGATAGCCAATTCTCGTGTTTCCTTGGAAAATGGTTTGTCATTAACTGAACCGATGAAAAAGCATTGGGCATTCCCTCCACTTGTTACTCAAATGATCGCCATTGGGGAAGAAACGGGTTCGTTAGATGAAATGCTTGGAAAAGTCGCGGACTTTTATGAAGAAGAAGTAGAAAACAGCACAGACCGACTAAAGTCACTAATTGAGCCATTAATGATCGTTCTATTAGCAGGTATAGTTGGTACGATTGTCATAGCCATTATCGTTCCAATGTTCGATATATTCAACCACGTTCAGATGTGAATTTACAATATTTTTATATTCACTACCTAAACTATTGATGTATAATTAACATAGATTTAGGGAATTAGAACTAAGCTTTTAGGAGGAAAAGAAATGTTGAAAAAACTTATGAAAAATGAGCGCGGATTAACGTTAATCGAGCTTTTAGCGGTTGTTGTAATCCTTGGGATTATTGCTGCGATTGCGATTCCGGCGATTGGGGCTCTAATTCAGAACTCTCGTACTGATGCACATATTGCAAATGCTAAACAGATCGCAAATGCAGCTAGATTAGTTGTTTCTACAAACGATCAAACTATAATTGCCGGTGGAATTACTTTACAAGAATTACAAGATGCTGACTATCTAGAAGATATCAATGACCCTAACGGTGATGGTGAATATCACCCAACAAGTACTGTGGTAACAATCACTGAAACAAATGGAAACTTTTCTTACCAAGTACAATTGGCTGATGAGGATAATAATGCATATATCTTAGCAACACCATTACCTGAAGTTGATGATTTAACAAGAGAGAGTTTTGAGGCACCAACCCCAGCACCTTAAAAAAACTAAAAATGTAACTTAAGATAGATAGTTCTATAAGGAACTATCTATCTTAATATAATCTATAGGAGTAAAGTGAATATATGCAAACAACAACAATATACCTACAAACCTACATCTTCATACTAGGCGCAACACTCGGCTCCTTTTTCAATGTCGTCGGACTCCGTGTCCCACTAAAAAAATCCATTGCATACCCAAGCTCAGCATGCCCAGTATGTGACAAAAAACTATCACCAAGCGAACTAATTCCAATACTGTCATACGTACTCCAAATGGGCAAATGCAAAAACTGCAAAACGTCTATTTCACCATTATATCCATCAATGGAACTACTAACAGCGATTCTTTTTACGATTTCACCGCTTTTGGTGGGATGGTCAAAAGAATTGATTATAGCATGGTCACTTATTTCTCTTTGCATGATTGTTACCGTATCAGATTTGAAATATATGATTATTCCTGATAAGGTGAATTTGTTTTTTCTCGTATTATTTTTTATTGAAAGAATGTTCATTCGTACTGATCCATGGTGGGATCCAATTGCGGGTCTAATTGTGGGGACTCTTGTACCTCTCGTTATTATTTTAGTCAGTCGAGGAGGTATGGGGGGCGGAGATATGAAGCTTTTAGCTGTTTTTGGTGTTGTGCTTGGCTGGAAACTTGTGCTCCTAACCTTTTTTATCGCCACATTAGTTGGTACGATAGTAGGAGTAGCTGGAATGCTGACAGGTAGTGTGAAAAAGGGCAAACCTTTCCCTTTTGGTCCGTTTCTAGTGATCGGTGCTTTGGTGGCATATTTCTTTGGTTCTGAACTTATTTCGCTATACATGACTACATTCTTTTCTTACTTATATTAAGAAGGGGTTTTTATAATGGCTCTTCCTTTATTTAGACAAACTAAACATTCTATTAACTTATATATATCAAATTACTCCATTCAATTGCTTGAGCTTAAAAGCACAGATCCCCTTGTAGTGAACCATTTTGTTGAAACGTATTTACCTGAAGGAATTGTTGTTGATGGGCAGATTAAGGATGCTGATAAGCTTGCGATGATTTTGGATCAGTGTATGAGCGACTGGGGGATCAAGCGTAAACAGGTACGATTTATAACTCCAGATGCATTCGTCAGTGTTCGGAAAGTGAAGGTACCAGCAGATTTAAAAGATGATGAAATAAAAGGCTATCTTTATTTAGAGCTTGGAAACAATATTCATCTTCCTTTTGAAGAGCCTGTATTTGATTTTGTGCCTCTGCAAGAAACAGAGACTGAAAAGGAAATTCTTCTGTTTGCAGCACCAGAGGCTATGATTGAGCAATACACAGAGCTACTTGATGATTTGAAGCTAGAGGCAACTGCTGCAGATTTATCGGCACTTTCTAATTACAGATTGCTTTATAACAAACAGCATGTGAAAAGCCAAGATAACACATTGTTAGTGGAAGTAAAGCTTGACTCAGTCAATTTTAGTATATTTGAAGATTGTAAGCCGATTTTTACACGTCATTTACCGTTAGAAGGAATGTTGAAAAAATGGTCGTACAAACTTGAACCGGAAACACAATTATACTATCAATATGAATGTAAAGAGCCTGAAGAGCTTTCTCTTCAATTTCGGGATGTTGTGAAAGAAATCGAAAAAATCATCAATTTCTATCGATTTAGTCTTCATCAAGGAGATCATCAAATAACACATATTGAATTATTAGGTGATAATCCGTATATACATGAATTACAGAAAGACTTAAAAGAGCTGGGAACATCCATTACTATTTCTCTTTTCAAAGATCGTGTATACACACATAAAAACATAGCTGTTCCCGCTAAGTTTCATACTGTGCTTGGATTAGCATTAAAAGAGGTGTAAATCATCATGTTAGCGGAAATTAATTTACTCCCACAAAAACAGCAAAGAAATTACACCAATATTCTCGTTATCTTAATTGCGGCCGTCATGCTACTCTGTGCAACGCTGACTATTTTTTCATTACTGAACAAGAAAAATGGACAAATAGCTCAATTAGAACAAGAATATAATACAGCTCAGCAGCAGACGACCGTTCTGCAGCAGCAAGCGAGTCAAAGTACTGATTCCGATGCTGTATCAAATTTGGAAAAGGCTATTCAATGGTCTGAAGAATATCCAGTAGATTTTGTTCCTTTATTAAATGAACTAACAAAACAGCTGCCTGAAAAAGGGTATTTCTATCAAATGGATTACTTGGATAGCTCTTCACTGGAATTGATTGTACAGTTTGAGTCATCTAGTGAAACAGCCTATTATTTAAAAAGACTCAAAGAATCTAACTTATTAGAAGAAGTGAAATTACTAACAGTAGAAACGGTACCAATTGATGTAGCAAAAGAAGATTCTGTTCCGCGATATCTTGCTGGATATAAACTGCTTATTGACAGAGCTGCCCTTAAGGCTTTTGGAGAGGAGGACAGTGAAGAATGATTGAATGGAGAAAAAAACATACAATAATCATCGTCCTTACACTTGTTCTATCTTCTCTTGTTGTTTATTTTTCTTATTTACTTTTCATTAAGCCAAAAGCTCAACAAATAGACAGCTTGCAAAGTCAAATTGAAACGGAAAATACACTTATTCAAACTTTGCAAAAGTCTAGTGCTGGATCAACTAGTAATGAAGCGATGCTTTCTGCAGTAGAATTACAAAAAATTCTGCCAGTTAGTCCTTTTGAAGAACAATTTCTTCTAGACTTAGAAAAAGCGGAGACAATATCTAATAGTATGATTACGTCATTAACTTTTCAAGAAAGTGAAGAGGTCACTGCTGAAGAAGAGGGTGACGAGCTTGTCGAAGCATACGAAGAGAAATTAGATCCTGATGCAGAAAAAGACAATGCTGCAGAAACATCCCAAGAAGTAAAAACAGAGCCAATGCCGGAAGGGTTGGAAAAATTAACGGTTGAATTAACCGTAACATCTCCGAGCTATTATGAATTAGAAGATTTTATCCGAATTTTGGAAAACTCTAAAAGAATAACACAAATTGAATCTGTTTCAGTAGAAGGAAATCCTGAATTCGTTCATCTCCTTGAAGATAGTGAGGAAACAGATTATGAATACAATGTTGTTGTTTCGACATTTTATTTACCTAGCTTGGAAGAGTTACGAGAACAGCTACCACCAATTTTTACGCCTGAGCCAAGTGATAAACAAAATCCATTTACAAATGCGATTGAAGAAGAGGACGAAGACCAATCATAGCATGTTAAAAAAAATGACGAAAAAAATTAAGGATGAGACGACAAATGTCTTGTTCTTTTTTTTTATCCTTCTGTTAGCATTAGATCATTATGAATGGTCGTGTTTTCAAAGAAGGGTGGTAGGCATATGGACAAGCAGACCTCAGACACAGTAAAAATTAAAATAAATGGTAAAGATCGTCCTGTGTCAGATAAAGAACCAAAAACAGAGGAATATCAAATATCGTCATGGGAGGAGAAGCTACAGGCTGAAAAAGAAATAGCTTCTGCTAAAAAAGAAGAAGAAGATTTTCCTTGGCTTTTGCCTGAGGATGATGACACTATTTTTGAAGATGATCCTAAGGTAGTGACTCCTAAGAAGAAGAAAATTTTATCAAATTCAACAGTCACACCTTTTGTTTATTCGAAAAAAACAAAAAGCAAAAGTAATTTTGTCACATTTCCTTTAAAACAAATGTTCACAGTGATTCTTATGGCCATTTTTCTAGGAGTTGGATTTGGTTATATTGCATTAAACTTTTTATCTAATAAAGATATGCCAGATGCGTCTGTTCCTACGGTTGTCACAAATGACACACCTGATACAGCTTCAACCGAGGGTGGCGATACAGAGGAGCCAGCAGCAGCTTCAACCTCTACAGAAACTCTTCAGCTTTACGCTGTACAAGGTGGGATCTTTTCAACGAAAGAAGGAGCAGATACAGTTTCGTCTAATATAAAAAATAAAGGATTCGCTTCTACAGTGATTGAGGCGGATGGATCTTTCACAGTTTTAGCTGGTATTGGGAAAGAGAAAGCCGAAACAGAAGCCTTAAACAATCTGTATAAACAAAACTCGTTTAATGATTTTTGGGGAGGAAAACAATTATCCCTTTCCATCGCAACTACTAAGAGCGCCGATCAGTGGGTAAGCTCAATTGTTACTTTATCTTCACTAGCTTCTCAAGCAACAAATGGGCAAAGTGTGAATCAAGAAGACGTAGTGGCTGTTGAGTCACAAATAAAAGAAATTGAAACTGCGAACGAGACAGAAAAGTCTTTACTTAGCAAGCTCTCAGAAGCTGCTGCAAATGTTAAAGGTAATAAAGGGTGGGAAGCTCAGCAAGCTATTTTAGAAGTTGTTGCAAGCTTACAATCTTAGAATAAGAGACTGATAAAAGATATTTTTACTCTTTTATCAGTCTTTTTTTATACAAATTGGCATTTGAGCAATCACTAAAATTCGACACTTTAAAATTTAATATTACAAAATTGTCCTAAAAAAAATCCTTTGGTAAGATATAGAAGTATCTTCTAATCTGAAACGAAGAAAGGATGTTTTCACATGAAAAAAAACCTCATTTTAGCTTCAGCTTCTCCCCGTAGAAAAGAACTTCTAGAGCTTCTCCAACTTCCTTTTGAAGTGATCGCCAGTGAGGTGGAGGAGGTTGTTGACGAGACGCTCAGTCCTGCCGAGATTGTTCAATCATTGGCTGAGCAAAAAGCCACAAGTGTAGCCGAAAACGTTTCAAATGCTTTTGTTATTGGATCAGACACGCTTGTTGTTTATGAAGGGAAAATGCTAGGTAAGCCTAAGGACTTCTCTGAAGCCGTCCAAATGCTTAAAATGCTATCAGGAAAAACACATGAGGTGTATACAGGAGTATGTCTTATAAACAACGATGATGTGCGTTCCTTTTATGAAAAAACGAGCGTAACGTTTTATTCTTTAACAGATAAGGAAATTGATGAATATGTTCAAACAGGTGAGCCGATGGACAAAGCAGGTGCATACGGAATTCAAGGGTATGGATCATTGCTTGTAAAGGAAATTCATGGTGATTATTATTCAGTAGTTGGTCTGCCGATTGCTAGAACAAAAAGAGAACTTGTTACAGCAGGGTTTACATGGTAAGAGGAAAAATGTAAATCATTTTGTGGCATAAAAAGGTAACAAAGGAAACATTCTATTACACATAGAGAAAAGAATGAACAGAGCAGAAAGGGAAATGAAGGAGGATAAATGGAAACATCAACTTTTAAAATCCGGGATTTCCCTCAAGATGAACGACCGAGAGAACGCTTGTTAAACGAAGGTTCTGATAAGCTTTCTAATCAGGAACTATTAGCCATTTTGTTACGAACAGGCACAAAGAAAGAATCTGTACTAGATTTGTCACAAAAACTGTTAAAGCATTTTGAAGGCCTAAGAATGTTAAAAGACGCATCTGTTGAGGAGATTACGACAATTTCAGGGATTGGAACCGCTAAGGCAGTCCAAATATTAGCTGCTCTTGAGCTTGGGCGCAGAATCAACCGTTTAACGTATGAAGATCGGTATGTTATTCGTTCTCCGCAGGATGGTGCGAATTATGTTATGGAAGAAATGCGTTTTTTAAGTCAGGAACACTTTGTTTGTCTCTACTTGAATACAAAAAATCAAGTACTTCATAAACAAACCGTGTTTATTGGCAGTCTTAACGCATCTATAGTACATCCAAGGGAGGTTTTTAAGGAAGCGTTAAAAAGATCTGCGGCTTCTTTAATCTGTGTCCATAATCATCCCTCGGGCGACCCGTCACCGAGTAGAGAAGACATTGAGGTAACAAAACGGTTATCAGAATGTGGAAAGGTGTTAGGTATAGAACTTTTGGACCATCTTATCATTGGTGAACAAAAATTTGTTAGTCTGAAAGAAAAAGGCTACATGTAATACTTTTTTTTTTGAGTAATTACGATATAATAAGTCTTATGGGTTTTTTAGGGTCACCAGAAAAACTCATGTTTTTATGGAAGATGAAGAAAAGTTGCGAAAAAGAACTCACTTGTTAGTAACGGGCAAGCTAACCTCCAAAAGAAGAAAGTTGCATTCTGTCAATTTTCATAAAAATAAGCAAAAGTATATTTCGTTTCAGAAAGGAAGATACACCCTATGTTCGGTATTGGTACAAGAGACCTTGGAATAGATTTGGGGACTGCAAACACACTTGTGTTTGTTAAAGGAAGAGGAATTGTTGTTCGGGAGCCATCTGTAGTTGCTCTGCAAACAGACACAAAGCAAATTGTTGCCGTTGGTAATGATGCAAAAAACATGATCGGACGTACGCCTGGAAATGTCGTTGCCCTTCGACCAATGAAGGATGGTGTTATTGCAGATTATGAAACAACAGCAACAATGATGAAGTATTATATTAAGCAAGCAACGAAAACAAAAGGTGTTTTCTCAAGAAAGCCTTATGTTATGGTTTGTGTTCCTTCAGGTATAACAGCGGTAGAGGAAAGAGCTGTCATTGATGCAACAAGACAAGCAGGTGCCCGTGATGCTTACACAATAGAAGAGCCATTCGCTGCTGCTATCGGTGCAAATCTACCTGTATGGGAACCAACAGGAAGTATGGTTGTTGATATTGGTGGTGGAACGACGGAAGTAGCCATTATATCACTAGGTGGAATTGTAACTAGTCAATCAATTCGTGTTGCCGGTGATGAAATGGATGAGGCTATTACTACATACATTCGCAAAACATATAACTTAATGATCGGTGATCGTACTGCTGAAGCGATCAAAGTAGAAATTGGTTCAGCAGGTTCTCCTGATGGCGTGGAAAACATGGATATTCGTGGACGTGACTTATTAACAGGATTGCCGAAAACAATTGAGATTACCGCTGAGGAAATTGCTGAAGCCCTGAAAGACACGGTTTATATGATTGTTGATTCAGTGAAAAATACATTGGAAAAAACTCCGCCAGAGCTTGCCGCGGATATTATGGACCGTGGAATTGTGTTAACAGGAGGGGGAGCCCTTCTTCGCAACCTTGATAAGGTGATTGGTGAAGAAACGAATATGCCGGTATTAATCGCAGAAGATCCGTTAGATTGTGTAGCAATCGGAACAGGTAAAGCTTTAGAGCATATTCATTTGTTTAAAAATAGAGCTAGAGATAGTCGTTAACTTTAGTAAAGAGCATTTGTTTTATAAATCAGGCTGGTACTGACTCGCAGTGCTGGCTCTGTTTTATGTTAGTAAGAAGAATAAGATTTTTTGAAATGATAGGATAAGAAAGACAACGGTTTTCGTCATTCTACTTGGCGCTAAGCCGAGTGTTTCTACTAAATTAGAAATAAGAGGGTGTTCATCATGCCACAGTTTTTTCTAAATAAACGCCTTATCTTGTTACTAGTAAGTGTGATCGTTTTAGTGGCATTGATTGGTTTTTCTTTAAAAGATAATCGAGAGCTATCTTGGCCGGAACAATTTTTGCAAGACACCGTAAGTGTTTTTCAATCAATTTTTCATAAGCCTGCAACATATGTATCAAACTTTTTTGAAAATGTGAACGATTTAAAAAATACGTATGAAGAAAATGAGCTACTAAAAAGTAGACTTGATGAATATATGCAGCTTGAAGCTGATCTACAAGAGTACAAAATTGAAAATGAAAAACTAAAGGCTGAGCTTGGAAAGGTTGCCGATTTAAGGGATTATGATCCAATATTTTCAGCTGTTATAGGTCGAAATCCAGATAAATGGTATGACTATGTTTCCATTGATAAAGGAGAACAAGACGGTGTTGAGCCGAACATGGCTGTTGTCACAGCACAAGGACTGGTTGGAAAAGTAAAATCAGCCTCTCAATTCACATCGACTGTACAACTTTTAAGTGCAACAGATTTGAAAAATCGAATATCAGCTGAAGTACAACCACTGCCAGTAGCCGATGGTGATGAAAAGGAAAACGACACAACTAAAAATAATGAGAAAATTACAGGGTTAATTGAAGGTTATGACGAAGAAAGAGGAGCCCTTCTGCTTCGTCGTATTAAATCAAATGTTAAGCTTATAGAAGGTCAAAAAGTCATAACAGCAGGCATAGGAGGAGTTTTCCCTGGAGGAATTCTTATTGGGGAGATTACCGAAGTAGAGCCTGATTCATATGGGTTGGAACAAATGGCCTATGTAAAGCCTGCAGCTAATTTTTACGATATTGACCGGGTATGGGTAGCGAAACGAAACGCAGCATCAGAAGATCCGGTGGAAGCATTGGCTGAAGAGGAGGAGGAGGAATCTTGAGACGTTTCATTCTTCCTTTTCTTGTCTTTTTTTCGTTTATAAGTGAAAGTACCTTTGCACATTTAGTTTCACTTTCATTTATATCCGAAGATTATATATTTGTTCCGAGGTTTATTTTAATTTTTGTCATTTTCATTACTGTATACTTAAATCGTACCCAAGGTATGTTATTTGGCTTTATATTTGGACTTTTACACGATATTATTTATATTGAAGTCATGGGAATTTATCTTTTTGCTTACGGATTTTTGGCCTATCTCATATCTAAGGCAATGAAGGTACTACATGGACACGTATTAATCGTCTTATTTCTTACGCTTATAGCTATATCTGTGCTTGAGTACTATGTTTATGGAATTAATTATTTAATTGATGCAACAAACATGTCTCTCTATGATTTTACAACGTTAAGGTTACTTCCAACCTTAGCATTAAATATTGTTGTTGCTAGTTTATGTATTTATCCATTAAAAACATTTTTAACGAAATTAAAGTTGGCAGAGTCAGAGGATTAAGATTAACGGGCAAATGAGATTCCTATAACATTCAATATAGAATGAATGATATGATTACAATAGAAAAACTCGGCTTATTTTCAAGTTCTATGGCAAAAGTCTTAGTTTTTCATATACTATCTTTCCTAAAATCTTATATTATTTGATAGTATAAAAAAGGATTTAGAGCATTTCTGTCGAATAGTAAAATCGTTGAGGTGAACGTCATGAAGGTCCAAAAACAGCAATATGTTACGATAAAAGGCACTAAAGATGGCTTAACGTTACATCTCGATGATTCATGTTCTTTTGACCAATTGCTCCAGGAGCTTGAGGAAATGCTGTCTTTAAAGCAATATGTTCAACAAGGCGGTCCGGTTATTGGAGTTAATGTAAAGGTTGGAAATCGTTTCATAGATAAGAATCAGCGAGAAAAACTAGAATCGGTTATTAAGCAGAAGCGGAATCTTCTGGTAGAGTCAATTGATAGTAATGTTATGACGAAGGATGAGGCACTAAGATTAAAAAGAGAGACGGAAATCGTTTCTATTACGAAAATTGTGCGCTCTGGTCAAGTTCTTAAGGTGAATGGAGATCTACTGCTAATAGGTGATGTGAATCCAGGTGGAACAGTAAGTGCCGCTGGGAATATTTTTGTTCTAGGAGCGTTAAGAGGTATTGCGCATGCTGGTGTAAATGGAAATCAACAAGCTGTAATTGCTGCTTCAATAATGAAGCCAACACAGCTGCGCATCGGTGAGGTTATTAATCGGGCTCCAGATCATATACCAAACGAGGGTAATGAGATGGAATGTGCTTATATTAATGAAGACGAAGAAATGGTAATTGAGAGATTACAGCAACTTACTCATCTACGACCGAATTTAACGAGGTTTGAAGGGGGAATCTAACAATGGGTGAAGCAATTGTCATTACCTCAGGTAAAGGTGGCGTTGGTAAAACAACGACATCGGCAAATATTGGGACAGCTTTAGCTATATTAGGCAAACGAGTTTGTCTAGTAGATACAGACATCGGTCTTCGAAACCTGGATGTTGTAATGGGGCTTGAGAACCGAATTATTTATGATTTAGTAGATGTGGTTGAAGGTCGTTGTAAAATGCATCAGGCGCTTGTAAAGGACAAGCGTTTTGAAGATTTACTATATTTATTACCTGCTGCGCAAACAAGTGATAAAACGGCTGTTAAACCGGAACAAATGAAAAAGCTAATTAATGAATTAAAACAAGATTATGATTATATTGTTATAGATTGTCCTGCTGGCATCGAACAAGGATATAAAAATGCGGTGGCCGGTGCGGATAAAGCAATTGTTGTTACAACACCTGAAATTTCAGCTGTTCGTGATGCAGACCGAATTATTGGGTTACTAGAGCAAGAAGAGATTGAACCACCTAAACTTATTGTTAATCGTATTCGCAACCATTTAGTGAAAAATGGAGATATGCTTGATGTAGATGAAATTGTGACACATTTATCGATTGATTTAATCGGCATTGTCGCTGATGATGATGATGTTATTAAGGCATCTAACAATGGAGAGCCGATTGCGATGAATCCGGATAACCGTGCAGCAATTGCCTACAGAAATATTGCTCGTCGAATTCTTGGAGAATCTGTCCCATTACAATCTTTAGAAGATCAAAATAAAGGGATGTTTGTTAAACTAAAAAAATTCTTCGGTGTGCGAGTTTAAATACTAGATTTATAGATTAAATGACTGGTGTCTAATTCTAACCATTTTACAATGGTGATTTTAGATACCGGTCATTTTTTGTTCATATCCTGGCAGGACAAGGCATACACTTGTACAAACTTGCTAAAAGGATGGATGGGGATGAGTCATCGAGCGGATGAAGTAAGAAAAAGAATTGCAAAGCGGAAACGTGAAAAAGGTTTATCAAATGGAAATAGTCATGAACCAAGTCGTACCTCATTATTTATAAGTGATGAAGAGCGATATGGCGGTATTTATTCTCCTCCTACATATGAGGGGGGACCTGGTAAGTCAAACGGAGGACACCCACTCTTTCGAACAGAAGTATTCATGTTTAAGATTTTGTTTTCAGCCATATTGGTTCTGGTCACTGCTATTGTCTTTAAAAATGGAGCACCGATGTTTGATCAAGCTAAATCGGTAATCAATTATTCACTTGAAGAAGAGTTTCAATTTGCAGCTGTATCTAAATGGTATCAAGATCAATTTGGAGAACCACTAGCTTTATTTCAACCAAAGGACGAAAATAAAACAGAGACAGAGAACGATACTCAAATGGTACAACTTGCTGTACCGGCCTCAGGTAAGGTGTTAGAGTCTTTTAAAGACAATGGACAAGGGATAATGGTAGAAACGAATCGACCGTCTGTTGAAGCGATGAATGAAGGGATTATCATCGAAGCTGGCGAAAAGGGTCAAACAGGGCTAACGATTGTTCTTCAGCATGCTGATGGCACAAAGTCATGGTATGGAAACTTAGATAAAGTTGATGTTGCGCTATATGATTATGTTGAAAAAGGTAAGGAGTTAGGTAAAATAAAACTTTCTGAAAATCAAAAAGGAACGTATTATTTTGCGATAAAAAAGGGCGATGCATTTATAGACCCAATTCAGGTGATCCAATTTGAGTAAATATCTTTCACTTCTACAAAAAATTCATATACATCCTTTGTTATGGGTCATGATTGCCATTAGTATCGTCACTGCAAATTTCAAACCTCTCTTCTTTTTAATGATTATTATTTTTGTACATGAAATGGGCCATGCAATAAGTGCTCATTTTTTTTCTTGGAGGATAAAAAATATTATGCTTCTCCCATTTGGAGGGGTTGCCGAGGTTGATGAACATGGTAATCGCTCATTAAAAGAAGAGTTTATTGTGGTCCTTGCAGGTCCTATCCAGCATCTTTGGCTTCAAGGTGCAGCTTTTCTTTTGTTTTTTTTCGGGTTTGTAAACCCGGATGATTATCAACTGTTTTCGTTTTATAATATGACCATTCTCCTTTTTAATTTGTTACCAATCTGGCCCCTTGATGGCGGAAAGCTGTTATTTATTTTATTCTCAAATTTTTGGTCATATCAAAAAGCCCACTTTCATATGATGATTTCTTCTCTTATTTTTTTAGGATTATACGTGAGTAGTACGATTTTGTTTTCACCTACACATCTTAATATGTGGATCATTACTACTTTCCTTATTTATAGTTTGTATCATGAACATAAAAACAGGATGTATAGCTGTCTACGATTTTTAATGGAAAGATATTATGGAAAACAGGCATCAATCAATCATATTAAGCCAATTGTTGTAGAAGAAAATGAGTTCATTTATGATGTGCTTCTTCAATTTCAAAGAGGCTGTAAGCACTTAATAATCGTTGAAAGAGATGGCGTGAAGATTTCTCAAATGGACGAAAATGAGTTACTGCATGCTTATTTTGCTGATAAATTAACAGATTCAAAAATTGGTGATCTTGTGTATGCCTATTAATTCTCTTGTCCATGTTATGGTATAGTAAAATCAACATTCGAATTTAGTTAGAGAAAGAGAGTTCATAACTGTGAGAAGGATAATCATAAATGAAAAAACAAAAGAAACAAGATGTGCTGTTCTTGAGGAAGAGCAACTTGTTGAAATTCATCAATCATATTCCTCAGAAGATGAAATTATAGGAAATATTTTTGCAGGTCGAGTTAAAAAGGTTTTGCCAGGTATGCAGGCTGCGTTTGTTGATATCGGATTACCTCATAATGGCTATTTGCATCGTAATGATTTGGTGAGCTTTCAACTTGCGGAAGCTTCTACAAACTCATCCATCTCACATTATGTTAGAGAAGGTGAGCTACTGCTTGTACAAGTCGTTAAAAGCGGAACAGATCAAAAAGGACCTAAACTAACAACAAATATTGAATTTGGTGGCAGCCATTTAGTGTATATGCCCTATGGCAATTATAAAGCTGTGTCTAAAAAAATCGCAGATGAAGCAGAGAGAAATCGCCTTTTGGCTCTTACAGAGGAATTTTGTAAGAATCAAGAGGGGATTCTTTTGCGTACGGCAAGTAAAGGGAAATCCAAGAAAGATCTAGAGGAAGAGTATAATAGTCTGAAGAAAAAGTTTGAACAAGTGAAAAAGACAGCTATTTCGAAGCCACAATGTGTATATGAAGCAAGGAGTTTTGTTGATCGTCTTTTGAATGAAATGTCTATTAAAAAGGAAGACACGTTAATCAGTGATCAACTTGAACGTGTGCAAAGCCTTAAAACAGAATATCCCGAGTCATCAATCCTTTATCATGATAAAAAGGAAGGAATATTCTCATTTTATAAAATTGAGCAGGAAATAGAGAAATTATTGAAACAAATTGTTTGGTTAAAGAACGGTGCATACATCATTATTGAACAAACAGAGGCCATGACGATAATTGACGTAAATACCGGAAAATTTTCCGGGAAATTATCGATGCGTGACACCGTTTTGAAAACAAACGAATTGGCCGCAATTGAGGCGGCAAAACAAATTCGCCTTCGTAATCATAGTGGGATTATTTTAATTGACTTTATTGATATGAAGCAAAAGGAAGATCGACAGTATATTGAAGAAACATTAAAGAAACAAATGAAACAAGACCGTGTGCAGCATAAGGTTTTAGGATTTACCGAGTTAAATATTTTACAAATCACAAGGAAAAAGGTTCGACAACCTGTCGATATTTCGATAACCGAACCATGTAGGCTTTGCAAAGGTACAGGGCGAGTACCATCAGCAGAAGCTATAGCTTTTAAGCTTGAAAGGGAACTATGGGAATATCAATTTATGGATGAGGAAGCTGTGTGGATTGAAGCAACTAATGATGTTATACACTTGTTAGCCGGTGAGAATAATGAACATCTTATTAAACTTGAGGGAATATTAAAATTTAACATTATATGTTCTGAGTATCATACCTCGAACCCAAGCTACCGGATAAAACAGTTTGGAGATTATCATTCAATAATGGAAAGGGTTCGTTCATATTCAAAGGAAAATAAAGTTTAAAGAAAAATCTATTGCATAATCTTTAGGTTTTTGATAATATGTTTAATGTTATGACTTGTAGCGCACCGTGCTACAACCGCTCAAAATAAGGTTGTAAGTAATGCTATGCATTCACCTGATTTTGGCGAGTCTTAGTCTATAGGAGGTGCAGAGAATGTACGCAATTATCGAAACTGGTGGTAAACAAATCAAGGTTGAAGAAGGTCAAGCTATCTACGTTGAAAAACTAGCTGCTGACCAAGGTGAGACTGTTACGTTTGACAAAGTTTTATTTGTAGGTGGAGACAACGTTCAAGTTGGTAGCCCAACTGTAAGTGGTGCTTCTGTAACGGCTAAAGTT
The DNA here is from genome assembly GCF_048059995.1 of Metabacillus sp. YM-086. Taxonomy (NCBI): domain Bacteria; kingdom Bacillati; phylum Bacillota; class Bacilli; order Caryophanales; family Bacillaceae; genus Metabacillus; species Metabacillus sp. YM-086. The sequence continues at coordinate 55,926 of NZ_JBLUOI010000007.1, forward strand.
GAAAAACAAGGTCGTCAAAAGAAAATCACTGTTTTCAAATACAAAGCTAAGAAAAACTACCGTAAAAAGCAAGGTCACCGTCAGCCTTACACAAAAGTTGTTATTGAAAAAATCAACGCGTAAGGCGATTTGAAATGATAAATGCCAAAATTTATCGTTCAAATGAGGGACTAATTACAGCGTTCATCTTATCTGGACATGCTGAATTCGATGAATACGGCAAGGACATTGTTTGCGCTGGAGCATCTGCTGTTACCTTCGGAGCTGTTAATGCAGTTCTCTCTTTAACAAATATTGAACCACAAATTGATCAAGGAGGAGAAGGTGGATATCTCAAAGTAGAAATCCCTGAAAATCTCGATGCATCAACAAGTGATAAAGTTCAATTGTTATTAGAAGGTATGGTTGTTTCATTACAAACAATTGAAAGAGAGTATGGACAATATATTTCGGTAACTCATCATTAAGCAGGAGGTGAAACTTCATGTTAAGATTAGATCTTCAGTTCTTCGCATCTAAGAAAGGGGTAGGTTCGACTAAAAACGGTCGTGACTCTATCTCAAAACGTCTTGGTGCTAAGCGTGCAGATGGTCAATTCGTTTCTGGTGGTTCAATTCTTTACCGTCAACGCGGTACAAAAATTTACCCAGGTGAAAACGTTGGCCGTGGCGGTGATGATACACTATTCGCAAAAGTTGATGGTGTTGTTAAGTTCGAACGTTTCGGACGTGACCGTAAAAAAGTTAGCGTATATCCAGTAGCTCAAGAAGCTTAATTTTACGAAAAACTCTAACCGGCTAGGTTAGAGTTTTTTAATTAAATGGTTATGTTCATGTTGAATATACCCTTGAATCTACAGTGATTTAGAACAACAATTAGAACTGTACATAAGCTCTCTATTTTTATACACTCTACTAACACGTCACAAATTTTCACCTTCATTTTATACAATTCTTCTTAAATTAGAAATTACTCCTTAAGTTCTAATACAATGTTTGTTATAATTTTTAATACAGCCTAAAAATAAGTATAACTCCTTTATGAAAATGATTTTAATTAAATAGTAGGAGAAATTGTATGAAAAACAATCAAAATGATATGAATATTATTGATCTTTTAAGTCATTCCAGACATGATTGGATGAATAAATTGCAGTTAATTAAGGGGAATATGTCACTACAAAAATATGATCGTGTTCAGGATATTATTGAAGAGATTGTCATTGAAGCACAGCAAGAATCAAAGTTGTGTAATCTAAATATGCCTCTATTTGCAAGTTACCTCATGACGTTTAATTGGTTTAGTCATCATTTTACATTAGAATATGAAGTTTTAGGTGATATAAAAAGCATTTCACACTATGATGAACCAATTGCAAAATGGAGTAAGGAATTTTTGGATATACTAGATAACAGCGTTGATTATTCTGGTGAAAATCATGTAAGTATTACTTTGAATACAGGTCATTCAAATGAAGAAGGAATTCGTTTCTTTTTTGATTTTGAAGGCATACTAAAAGATAAAGAGCAAATAATGAATTGGTTTGAAAGATCAGGGAATCATTCTATTCAGGTAGATGAACTGGAAATTAGTACATACCAGATAACGGTAGCGTTATCACTCAGGTGATTCAAATTACTCATTTTCTTAAATAGTAAGCTGAATATAGCTTACTTTATGTATAGGTATGTAGAACGGAGGAAGACAAATGTTTGTCGATCAGGTCAAGGTTTATGTAAAAGGTGGCGACGGTGGAAACGGAATGGTTGCCTTTCGTCGCGAGAAGTATGTACCAAAGGGAGGTCCTGCTGGTGGTGATGGCGGCAACGGAGCTGACGTTGTTTTTGAAGTAGAAGAAGGTCTACGTACGTTAATGGACTTTAGATACAAACGTCACTTTAAGGCACCTCGTGGAGAACATGGCATGTCAAAAAATCAACATGGGAAAAATTCTTCACCAATGATTGTAAAAGTTCCACCAGGGACTGTTGTGACAGATGAAGAAACAGGACAAGTTATTGCTGATTTAACTGAACATGGACAACAAGCGGTTATTGCAAAAGGTGGCCGTGGCGGTAGAGGGAATAGTCGATTTGCAACTCCTGCAAACCCCGCTCCAGAGCTTTCAGAAAATGGTGAACCAGGTATTGAGCGAAATGTTATTTTAGAATTAAAGGTATTAGCTGATGTTGGATTAGTAGGCTTTCCAAGTGTAGGTAAATCTACATTATTATCCGTTGTATCATCTGCAAAACCTAAAATTGCTGAATATCACTTTACAACACTCGTTCCAAATTTAGGAATGGTCGAAACTGAAGATGGAAGAAGCTTCGTTATGGCCGATCTTCCCGGATTAATTGAAGGAGCTCATGAGGGTGTTGGTTTAGGTCATCAGTTCCTTAGACATATTGAAAGAACGCGTGTGATTGTTCATGTGATTGATATGTCCGGGTTAGAGGGAAGAGATCCTTATGAAGACTATTTAACAATTAATGCGGAGTTAAAGGAATATAACTTACGTTTAACAGAAAGACCGCAAATTATTGTAGCCAATAAAATGGACATGCCTGATTCTGAGGAAAATCTTCAATCATTTAAAGAAAAATTAGAAGAAGATCTACAAATTTTCCCTATTTCGGCAATCACTAGAGAAGGTGTCCGAGAATTATTATATGCAGTTGCAGATGCGATTGAACAAGCTCCAGAATTTCCACTTTACGAAGAAGAAGAGACAGAAAATCGTGTTGTGTATGAGTTTAAGAAAGAAGAGCCGAATTTTGCCATTTCTCGTGACAGTGAAGGGGCATATGTTCTAACAGGAGAGAAAATTGAAAAACTCTTCAAAATGACAGATTTCTCTCGAGAAGAGTCTGTGAGACGATTTGCACGACAGCTTCGTGGCTTGGGCGTTGATGAAGCATTACGTGAACGTGGAGCAGAAGATGGAGACATTGTGAAATTACTGGATTATGAATTTGAATTCGTTGAATAGCGGATTAAACTAAGCTAGTAGGGAGCTGAACGTTAGCTCTCTTTTTTTATGTCTTAATTAAGATCTATACATATATTTGGTCAATTTATAAGGAAATTTCGTTTTTCTTCTGAAAAAGGAAGAAATTTAGCCAATATTGTGATAAATTATCTACATTGAGAAAAAAGTGGGAGGGAAATCATGAAGGACGATACCTTTTATTTGGTGCGTGAGGATATATTACCTGAAGCGATGAAAAAAACACTTGAGGTAAAGAAGTTAATAGAAAGAGGGAAGGTAGACTCTGTAGCCGAAGCTGTGCAGCGTGTTGATATGAGCCGTAGCGCTTTTTATAAATATCGAGATGCCGTGTTTCCATTTCACACAATGGTTAAAGAAAAACTGATTACCCTTTTTTTTCACTTAGAAGATCGCAGTGGTACACTTTCTCATTTGCTATCTGTTGTCGCAAATGCTGGTTGTAATGTGTTAACGATACATCAAACGATTCCAATTCAAGGTCGTGCTAATGTGACGCTATCACTTAATACAAATGGGATGACAGAAGAGATTAATCAGCTTATGTCCAAGCTAAGAAGATTAGAGTTTGTTGAAAAGGTTGAAATTTTAGGGCAAGGAGCATAAGGAGTTGAATGGAAGTTGGCAATAAAGGTAGGTTTTTTAGGTCCGAAAGCAACATTTACCCACTTAGCTGTTCAATCATATTTTGGAGATGACATTGAGCAAGTAGCTTACTCCACAATACCGCAATGTATTGATGCAGTGGCTGGTGGGGAGATTGATTTTGCCGTCGTACCTACCGAAAATGCACTTGAAGGATCAGTAAATTTAACGATAGACTATTTAATCCATGAGCAACCATTATATATAGTAGGGGAAATTGTTTCACCAATTGAGCAACACTTTATGGTTCATCCTGCTAATAAAGAGAAATGGGAGCAAGTAACTCGTGTTTATTCACATTCCCATGCTATAGCTCAATGTCATAAATTTTTGCATAACACGTTTAAAGGCATTACATATGACTATGCTACCTCAACAGGAGCTGCAGCTTACTATGTGAGTCAGCATCCCGAAGAACTTGTTGCAGCAATTGCAAACAGGCTAGCAGCTGAGGAATATGGTTTAGAAATTGTTAAGCCTAATATTCATGATTATCACTATAATCATACTCGTTTTGCCATTGTTCATCCGTCACTTGATGGGAAGTATCCAAGTTCGAAATTGGTGTCGGAAAAGGAAAAAACAACTTTGATGGTTACCTTACCATCTGATCAGTCTGGTGCATTGCATCAAGTGTTATCCGCGTTTACTTGGCGCAAGCTAAATCTTTCGAAAATTGAATCGAGACCAATGAAAACTGGTTTAGGAAACTACTTTTTTATCATTGATATTGATATGAAAGTAGATGAAGTCTTAATACCAGGAGCTATCTCAGAATTAGAAGCTCTTGGCTGCGGCGTAAAGCTGTTAGGTACTTATGATGCTTATATGATTAAGCAGGGTGCAGAGAAAGAGGCAAAATAAGAAAGGTTTTGTGTAACGGGTTCGGTTTAATTGAATAACCGATGGTTCAAATAAACGGAGTTTTTCCGGTTAGATTGAAGAATGGAACGTGGTTTGGGGGATATAAGCGGAGTTTATCCGATTAAGCAAAGTAAAATGGTCCATTTTCATCTTTTTCGATTAAATAGGCGGAATCTTTCCGTCTATTTAATCTATTTTTCATGCTAGTTCCTCAATAAGAGAAATTTCTCCGCTTATTTAGTAGCTTACTTCCTGTTGATTCTTGAAGATTTTAGAAATCACTTAATCTGGCTTATCTTGGTATAAAAAATGCTTGGAGCATATATGTCTCCAAGCATTTTGCTTTACTGATTTACTTGCCAAATTGTTTTTAAGGCTAGCACGAATTACTATACGAAATGCAATGTTAATTCGTATATTGTACTTCAAAACAGAACCCGTGACCTTTTGGGTCATCTTTTTATGATTCTTTTATTAAAAATCCAGCCTTATTTAACTCTTCACAAGCTAAATCTAGTTTTTCGCTTGTATCGGCCTGCAATGTATGAAGGTGTAGACCTTCTGTTAATTGTGATAAATAAGCTGCATTATGCTGATTGATTTTTTTCATAAACTCTTTTACATCATTTCGGTTTCCAACCATAATAGATGCTGTTAAGTCACCGTAAACAGGATGTTCAACAATAACATCTTTGATGAAAACACCGTGGTCCACAAGTATGGTTAGTTCCTCTTCTGTTCGTTCAGGATTATGACTACATGCAATAATACGTTCATGCAGCTTTTGTTCACTAGTTTCTTTATTTAAATAAACATAGCCTTGACTTGTTGCAATAATTGGATGGTTTTTGGCTTTTAATAGCGAAATATCCTGTACAATAACTTGTCTGCTTACATTCGCTAAGGTTGCTAGCTCTCCACCTGTGAGGGGCTCCTCGGCATTTATTAGTCTATCTAATAATAGGTTTCTTCGCTCTTCTCCTAAAATTTTATCTTTCATTTTCATTCCTCCAGAGTACACTCTATACACTAGTAAACCATTGCTCTTTATATTCGATCAAGTTTTTTAGAAATTTTCTACAATTCTTATTAAAACATCAGTAAAACGTCTAATATGTTCTTCAGTTGTATCCTTTCCGAAAGATGCCCTAATAAATTGCTTTGCTTCTTGGTCGCTATATCCTAATGCAACAACAGATTTCGGGGGAGCCTGCATTCCGACTTGACATGCACTTCCTGTTGATACAGCAAAGCCAAACCGATTACATTCGAGCATGACGTATTGTCCCTCGATTCCCTTCACCATAATAGGCAGTATGTTTGGCAGAGAGTGAAACTTGTCGTCCCAGTTTAATACAGTTATTTTTTCGTTATAAGGTTGAAGTAAGTCAAAAAACAAATTTTTCAACCTTTGATAGTGATTGTAGAAGTCTTTTCTGTTAGTCATTATATCATTAGTAGCTGTTGCAAATGCTGCAACGGCCGGGACATCGACTGTTCCAGGACGAAACCCGGATTCATGTGTTGTACCTTCTATGACTGGGTGCCAATGAATAGATGGATTTATATATGCTGCCCCAATTCCTTTAGGTCCATAAATTTTATGACCTGAAATCGATATTGCATCAATATTGGTGACATTCAGAGGTATTTTTCCAAATGTTTGAACACAATCACTATGAAAAATAATTCCCATTTCTTTTAAAAATAGTCCAATTTCTTCAATAGGCTGTATGCTTCCAATCTCTGAATTACCGTGTTGAATGGAGACAAGTCCTGTATCACTCTTTATTGCCTTTTTTACTGAAGATAATGAAATGTTCCCATATTGATCAGGAGATAAGAAAGTTACTTCAAACCCTTCAGATTCTAATCTTTTGAAAAAAGTAAAAAGAGAAGAATGCTCCATTACAGTGGTAATCAAATGTTTTTTGTTAGAATCTAAGCCATTTAATAAAGATTGAATTGCAATTATATTTGCTTCACTACCTCCGCTTGTAAAATAAACGCCTTTTTCACTTCCCCCAATAGAATCTCCAATGATTTTTCTAGAGGCATGTAGTGTTTTTGCTGAAATTTCCCCAATATCATGTAAGCTGCTGCTGTTTCCAAAAGCATTTTTTGCGGCTTTAGTATATATGTGAAGAGCATTGTCACTCATTGGTGTTGTTGCTGCATAGTCAAGGTAAATCACGGTATCCCTCCTATTACTCTAATAATCTTACAAAGATCGAAATAAAAACTCTTGTCATTATTTTAAATTTATGTAAATATAGGTGTCAAGACAGGTGTAAATTACAGGAGGGGTGTTATGCCTCAAACAGATGTTATTATTATCGGTAGTGGACTTGCGGCACTTTCTGCTGCGTATCATCTTCGTTACCTGAATGTCACAATCATTACAAAGTCTTCATGGTCAGCAAGTAATTCAATGCTTGCACAAGGTGGAGTCGCTGCTGCTGTAGATTCAAAAGATACTTGGAAGCTTCATTATGAAGATACTTTGGCTGCTGGCTGTGATCATAATCATGTGCAGAATGTTGAGTACCTTGTACAAGATGGTCCTTCTGAAATCCAGGAATTAATTCAAAATGGAATGAATTTTGATACTAATTCATACGGACAATTATTGCTTGGTAAAGAAGGGGCTCATAGTAGGAATCGAATTATTCATGCTGGTGGAGATGCAACTGGAAAAGAGTTGACTACTTTCTTGTATCAGAAGACGAAGAAATATGTTTCTATGATTGAAAATGAAATGGCGATCGAGCTAGTGATTGACAATGGAAAATGTGTTGGTGTTTATACAAAGAACGACAAAGGGGAATGTCAGCAATACCTAGCAAGTAAAACAATTATTGCAAGTGGTGGCTGTGGAGCTGTTTATGGCCATACCTCAAATGCTGATGTAATCACAGGTGATGGAATTGCAATGGCATATAGAGCAGGAGCAAACATCGCTGATATGGAATTTATTCAATTTCACCCTACGATGCTTCATATAAATGGAAAGTGTGTTGGTCTTATTTCTGAGGCTGTTCGAGGAGAAGGAGCCATTTTAATTAATCAAAATGACGAAGCATTTATGAGGAAATTGCATCCTCAAGCTGACTTGGCCTCAAGAGATATTGTTTCAAGAGCCATTTTCTATGAAATGAGAAAAGGAAATCGTGTTTTTCTAGATATCTCTATGATCGAGAACTTTTCTTTAAGATTTCCCACGATTTCTGCACTTTGCAGACAATATGGAGTAAAACTTGAATCTGGAAAAATCCCCGTAGCGCCTGGCATGCATTTTTTGATGGGTGGTATCGTTACAAATGATAAAGGGGAGACAAGTATTAAGAATTTATATGCTATTGGAGAAGCGGCATGTACAGGTGTACACGGTGCCAACCGGTTAGCGAGCAACTCCTTATTAGAAGGGCTTGTATTCGGTCAAAGATTGGCAACTTATCTTTTATCACAGCCTTTTGAACATCAAAGTACAACGAATTTCAGTCTTCACTCAAATGAAATAAGTCATTATGACAACAAAAAACTTCCGACTAAACACGAAATACAAGAAATCATGACAAAATATGTTGGAATTCAAAGAACAGAGGAAGAGCTTCTTATCGCTAAGCAATGGTTTGAATCTTATCAGGATCAGGTCTCTTTTTGGGATATTAATGTGAAGGATTTCACAATAGATGAAATAGAAAGAACAAATATGCTGACAGTTGGTTGGTTGATTACTACTTCTTCTCTTAGCAGGACTGAGAGTAGAGGCGGTCATTATCGTTTAGATTATCCAAATCAAGTAGAAAAATGGCATCGAAAACAAGTTTTTCAATCAAAGAATGAAATGGTTGTGGGGGTATAAAAATGAATGTCATAAAACTAAAGAAAAAGTTGGAAGAGTTTTTCTTAGAAGACCTAGGTGAATTAGATATATCAAGTCAGACCATCTTCGGTGAGAAGTCTAGAGGAGAGGCCGTTATTCTTGCAAAGGAAGAAGGAGTATTTGCAGGTGCTAACGTGATTGAAATTGGCTATTCTTTATTTCAATCAGATATAAAAGTAAATCTTAAAAAACAAGATGGTGATCTTCTTCAAAAAGGAGACATTATTGCAGAAATTGAAGGACCGGTTGCCGTTATTTTAAGCGGAGAACGTGTCATCTTAAATCTGCTTCAACGCATGAGTGGAATTGCAACATTAACAAATAAAGCTGTTCACTTACTTGGATCAAATACGACAAGAATTTGTGATACGAGAAAAACATCGCCTGGTTTAAGAATGTTTGAAAAATACGCTGTTCGTTGTGGTGGCGGATTTAATCATCGTTTTGGATTGTATGATGGAGTGATGATTAAAGATAATCATATCGCCTTTTCTGGCTCCATTACAAATGCTGTAAATAAAGTAAGAGAAAGTACGGGTCATATGGTAAAGGTTGAAGTGGAAATTGAAACAGAGGAGCAGTTACTAGAAGCAATTGATTCAGGTGCGGATGTTATTATGTTTGATAACCGTTCACCAGAAGAGGTGGCAAGGTTTGCAGAAATAACACCAAAGCATATTATCACCGAAGCTTCTGGTGGAATTGGCTTACACAATTTAGCGGATTATCGTCATACGAATGTTGACTATATTTCCTTAGGAATGCTCACACACTCATACAAATCATTAGATATAAGCTTAAATGTAAAATAGGGGGGAACATCAATGGAACTGTTAGATATCCTTGAACATGAAAAGAAAGAAATGATGCCGGAATCCTACAAAAATTTAACAACGGCAGAAATGGAAAGAAGAGTAAAGGAAATTAAAGAGAAATTCGGTTCAAAGCTCTATATACCTGGACATCATTATCAGAAAGATGAAGTTGTTCAATTCTCTGATGTTACTGGTGATTCTCTGCAATTAGCGCAAGCAGCAGCATTAAATAAAGAGGCTGAGTATATTGTCTTTTGCGGTGTTCATTTTATGGCTGAAACAGCAGATATGTTAACATCAGAAAATCAAAAAGTGATCCTACCGGATATGAGAGCCGGGTGTTCAATGGCTGATATGGCAGATATCGATCAAACGGATCGTGCGTGGGAAAAGCTACAAATTGTTTTTGGAGATACAATTCTTCCACTAACTTATGTTAACTCGACTGCTGCTATTAAAGCATTTGTTGGTAAAAATGGTGGAGCAACGGTAACATCATCCAATGCAAAAAAAATGCTAGAATGGGCATTTACTCAAAAACAACGGATATTATTTTTACCGGATCAGCATTTAGGAAGAAATACAGCTTATGACTTAGGGGTGCCTTTAGACAAAATGGCAATCTGGAATCCGATTACGAATGAGCTGGAGTATGAAGGTAATAATGTAGAAGAAATTGTTGTCATTCTTTGGAAGGGGCATTGTTCCGTTCATGAGAATTTTACAGTAAAGAATATTGAACATATCCGAAAAACGGAACCTGATATGAATATCATTGTTCACCCTGAATGCAGTCGTGAGGTTGTCGGCTTATCTGATTACGCCGGTTCTACTAAATATATTATTGATATGATCGAGGCAGCTGAACCAGGAACAAAGTGGGCAATTGGAACAGAAATGAACCTTGTAAATCGACTCATCCAAAATCATTCTGATAAAAAGATTGTTTCATTAAATCCGTTTATGTGCCCGTGTTTAACAATGAACCGAATTGACTTGCCTCATCTTCTCTGGTCCTTAGAAGGACTTGAAAAAGAAGAAATCTCTAACCAAATTGTTGTACCAGAACACATTACAAAAGATGCTGTATTAGCATTAGACCGTATGCTTGCAAATGTATAAAATATACCTAAAAGGAATCGACTTGGTCGGTTCTTTTTTTATTTTAATGGGATAACTTAATACTCTTTAAAAAAATTCTAATAATTTTCAAAACCGAATCATAGTATTGTAACAAGGTCTGTTTCCATAGGTTTATCCACTTTTATTATCATTTTATTCATATTCGCCATTTCTTACTCATAAATTGTTATGAAGATTAATGGCATTATCTGAATTCTTTATAACTTGCTCAAGCAACATAATGATTTCTTTATTTTATCGAACATCATTATGTTCATTCATTCATCGAAGAAGTTGACTTAGAGTTACTTTTAGGCTTAGGAGGGAAAGCATTGAAAATTCATATTGTACAAAAAGGCGACACTCTTTGGAAAATTGCAAAAAAATACGGAGTTGATTTTGAAGAGTTAAAAGGAATGAATACACAATTAAGTAATCCAGATCTTATCATGCCTGGGATGAAGATCAAAGTACCTTCTGGTAATGTGGCTGTAAAAAAGGAAGCACCAATTAAGAAGGAAGCACCTATACAGCAAACAGCGCCAATAAAAAAAGAGGCTCCTATACAGCAAACTGCACCAATTCAAGAGGAGTCACCTATCCAGAAGCAAATGCCTAAGGCTGAGCACCCATTTGCAAAAGAAAAGCCTAAGGCAGTTGTAGATGTTGAAGACACTATGCCAAAAGAGCCTTTATCAGAAAAACCATCAAAACCTTATATACCGCCTGTACCAAATGCACAACATCCGGTATATACTGGCATGGATGTGAATAATTATTATACGGTGAATATGGCAATGATGCCAAACATGGCAAATCCACAACTTCCACCAAAACCGGCAAATGTCTTACCTGATATGACAAAAGTAGACGCAGAAGAAAAACTAGAGCCATTTTACTTACCAGAAGAAACAGAAGATAAGGAGGATTTAAAAGATATGGCCAATATGCCGAATGTTCCAAACATGCCGAATTTAGCTAATATGGCAAATGTCCCGAATGTCCCTAATATGCCACAAATGCAGATGCCTGCTTATAACCAGCCGGCAATGTATCAGCCGCAATATGTTTCACCACAGTATATGGTACCAGTTTCACCAGTCTTACCAGGATCAGGGCTTTGTCCACCTGCTCCATACTATCCAATGCAAATGCCATATGGATATGGACCGGGAATGATGCCAAACCAACCTTATCCAACAGCAGTAAGTCCTGAGGAATATGATGAAGATGATGATTATGATTATGAAAATCAAGGACATATGCCAAATATGCCATACCCGCAAGCAGCACCTGCACAATATGCACCTAACTTTCCGGTGAATCCATATGCAGGGGTACCAGTTTCACCGGTTATGCCTGGACCTGGCTTTACAGGATATCCTAATCAGGTTATGGGTGCTTATGATGAAATGCCAGATGATTATGATTATGAAAACCAACCACAAATGCCAAATATGCCATATCCACAGGCAGTAGCACCAGCATATGACCAAAATGATTGTGGTTGCGGTGGTCCGACGCCATACGCGAATCCATATCAATATGGCGGGTACCCTATGGCCCAACCATATGGCGGTTTTCCAGCTCAGCAGCCGTATCAACAGCCATATCAACAGCCATATCAACAGCCATATCAACAGCCATTTATGGCCCAACCAGGTTATGCCCCATATGGTGCAGGTCCTTATGGATACAATCCAGCGCAACCAGCTCCAGGTGGTCAAATGTTTGGAATGCCTAATTATGATGAACGTGATGAAGAGGAAGAAGATTAATTTGCTTAAAAGCAAGGGTGAAAGCACCCTTGCTTTTTTCTTTCAATAAGTACAAGTTATTTTCTAAAGTCAGCACCATATTTTTAATTTGTTACCTTTAACTAACAGACTTATTTTCCCTTGCTTGTACAAGATAATACATGAGCGATCATCATGCTCAGATAGTATCTTGGGGAGGTTATTGATTTGACAAAAGGTAAAAAAGCTACTGCTTTAACAGCAATTGCACTGTTAACAACGGGTTTAACAGCTTGTAATGGAGATCAAGGTGCCTTAGAAAACAATAACAATAATCAAGCTCAGCCTATGGGATACTATACAAATGAAGGTAACGGTGCAGATAACGAAGGTCCTGTTACTGAAATGATGGATGGAATGAATGGCGAAAATAATCGTAATTATTTTCAACGAGTTAACAATCGGTATGATAACCGTAATATGAGCAATCCAACTGTCCCGCTAGGTAATAATGATAACGGTCTTGTTCGTGACAACCGCTATAGTCATGGAGATGCGAATTATCACCGCCATTTAAATGAAGTGGGATATTATAACCGTGGTGATGGTGAAATTGCTCAAAAAGTGAAAAACTCCGTTGAAAAAATGGACAACGTTGAGGATGCGCGAGTCATTGTTACAGATGACAATGTGCTTGTTGCGATTGATACGAATGATCGAAATGACAAAGATATGAAGCAAAAGGTAACAAAAGAGCTTCAAAAAATGTCAGAGGGACGCAATATTCAAGTTTACACAGATGACGGAACGTTTACACGCATTCGAAATATTGATAACGATATTCAAAATGCTGTAGACAGAGATGTCATTGATACAGATGTTAATGAATTATTGAATGACCTAGGAGATGCGGTTCAACGCCCTTTTAATAATAACCGTTAAACAAGGAGCTTTGCTCCTTGTTTTTTAAATTTTTTCGGGGGTGAAAATTTTTTGGTTAAAACTTCTATAAATGGTCACAATATAAAATGATTTAATAATCATTAGCGAGGTGAGATAGGTGAGAATGTTTCATCGAAGCCGCATCCTTACCATTTGTAGTTTTGTAGGAGTTATGTTGTTTATCAGTCTTTTAAATGTAAATCAACAGCCTATTCACGCTGAAGAACATAGTGTACAGGAGCCTTTAACAGTAAAGGTTATATTGAAAAGAAAATACTTAGATGGAGAAATCAGTGAGGAAGTTACAAAGGAAACCATCTTATCAATGAAAGATTTTTGGGCCGAGTATAAGGATTGGCAATTGCTAAATCAAGAAGAGGATAGAGTTGTCTTTCAAAAAAATATTGATGATATCTCTCCGTTATTAAAGACAAATGGCTATTTTGGTATTGCTGGTGATGGCACATTAACGATCTTTAATGGAAAGCCAAAAACAAATGAAGTCATTCAATCATTTTTTCAGTTAGATGTTGAGAAATTAGAGAGTCGAAAACATGATGAACTTAAAGAGGGAATTCGTATTCAATCTAAAGATCAATATCTAGAAGTCTTACAAAACCTTCAGTATTATTCAAAAACCGAAAAACAATGAAAATTAGAGCTAATCTAAAGAGTTTCTCTTAGGTTAGCTCTTTTTCTAATAAGGAAAAAAGTAAAACTTTTCTTAAAATAAGAAATACGTACAAACATCTTATAATAAATGATAAGATAGAATGATGAGAACAATTGTACCCCTTTTGAGAGATTGAGTGAAAATGACTTCTGAATAGAAACGTTTTTTGATACAATGAGGTACAGTCATAATGAGGTGAAGAAATGATTGAGTTTATTAAAGGGTTTGTTGATGATATAACCCCTGAGCACATTGTTATTGATCATCATGGATTAGGATATCAAATTCATGCCCCGAATCCTTACAGCTATACGAAAAGCCGTAAAGAGGAAGTTGTTGTTTATACATATCAACATGTGAGAGAAGATATATTAGCTTTATACGGATTTCCATCAAGGGAAGAAAAGGCGTTATTTATGAAGCTCTTAAATGTGACGGGAATTGGGCCAAAAGGTGCTTTAGCGATACTTGCATCAGGTAATCCTTCACAGGTAATAGAAGCGATTGAAAATGAAAATGATACATTTTTAGTGAAATTCCCAGGTGTTGGGAAGAAAACTGCACGTCAAATAATCTTGGATTTAAAAGGTAAATTAGGAGATGTAGCAGCTCTGTATGCACCAGATCTGTTCAACCATGAAGAGGTAGAGCAAACTGAAACAGCAAATCATGCCTTAAATGAAGCTATTGAGGCATTAAAAGTCTTAGGGTATGCAGAACGGGAAATTAAAAAGATTACCCCTTCTCTACAAGAAGAAAATCTATCAACTGATCAGTATGTAAAAAAAGCTTTGCAAAAGCTATTAAAGTAAGGTGATAACATGGACGAACGTCTTGTTTCAAGTGAAGCAGACTTACAAGAATCATCTCTTGAACAGAGTTTAAGACCTCAAACACTGAGTCAATATATCGGACAGGATAAGGTAAAAGAAAACCTAAAAGTATTTATAGAAGCTGCTAAAATGCGAAGCGAAACTCTTGATCATGTTTTGTTATATGGACCTCCTGGATTAGGAAAAACCACATTGGCAACAATTATTGCCAATGAAATGGGTGTTAATATTCGTACCACATCAGGTCCAGCGATAGAAAGACCTGGAGATTTAGCAGCTATTTTAACGGCTTTGGAACCTGGAGATGTTCTATTTATCGATGAAATTCATCGTTTACATCGATCAATCGAAGAAGTGTTGTATCCTGCAATGGAGGACTTTTGCCTAGATATTGTGATTGGAAAAGGATCGACTGCTCGATCAGTACGATTAGATCTTCCTCCGTTTACTCTCATTGGAGCAACAACAAGGGTTGGTTTATTAACAGCACCTCTTCGCGACCGATTTGGTGTATTAAGTCGACTAGAATATTATAATGAAAAACAGCTTGCCCACATCATTGAGAGAACAGCGGAAATACTAGAAATAGGGTTAGATTACGATGCTGCAGTTGAAATGGCAAGAAGATCAAGAGGAACGCCGAGGATTGCAAATCGTTTGTTAAGAAGGGTTCGAGACTTTGCTCAAGTAACAGGAGTAGAAACGATTACGAATGAATTGGCTACAGACGCTCTTGAGAGATTGCAAGTTGATAAATTAGGTCTTGATCATATTGATCACAAGCTTTTGCTTGGTATTATTGAAAAATTTCGTGGTGGTCCGGTTGGTATTGATACAATTTCGGCAACAATAGGAGAAGAATCACATACAATCGAGGATGTTTATGAACCATACTTATTACAAATAGGGTTTCTTCAACGAACACCAAGAGGAAGAATTGTAACCGACCTTGTTTACCAACATTTTAAAATGGAGGCTCCTCATCATGATTGATTTTCCTAAAGTTATAATGATCATAGGTGGAATCCTTCTTATAGTCGGATTTTTTATGCAGTTTATAGGAAAACTACCAGGAGATATTGTGTTTAAAAAAGGAAATACAACCGTATTTTTCCCGATTGTAACCTGTATTGTTATCAGTATTGTCCTTTCCTTAGTTTTTTCGTTTCTTGGACGATTTAAGTAATAAGTAGATTTAAAATATGTAAGAAGATCGATTAGAAATTAGGTGAATGTATTGAAAGTAGAGTTATTTGATTTTTATCTTCCTGAAGAATTAATTGCACAAGTACCATTAAAAGAAAGAGATGCGTCAAGATTAATGGTTCTTCAAAAAGAGACCGGAGACATTCAACATGAAACATTTAAGTCTATTGTTGATTATATTAATCCAGGTGATTGTCTTGTTCTTAACAACACAAGAGTCATGCCAGCCCGACTTTTTGGAGTTAAGGAGGATACAGGAGCAAGTATCGAAATTCTGTTGTTAAAGCAACAAGAAGATGATGTATGGGAAACGCTAGTAAAGCCTGCAAAAAGAGTGAAAGAAGGAACAGTTATCACATTTGGAGCAGGAAATTTAAAAGCAACCTGTGTTGGATCAAGTGAACATGGTGGTCGTTTGCTACGATTTGACTATGAAGGAATTTTTTACGAAGTTCTAGATGCGCTTGGCGAAATGCCATTACCACCATATATTAAAGAGCAACTCGATGACCGTGAAAGATATCAAACTGTTTTTTCACGAGAAATCGGCTCTGCAGCTGCTCCAACAGCAGGCTTGCATTTTACTGAGGAGATTCTTGATGAGCTCAAAAATAAAGGTGTGCATATTGCGTTTATCACTTTGCATGTAGGGTTAGGAACTTTCCGTCCCGTTAGTGCTGAAACAGTAGAAGAGCATGAAATGCATGCTGAATTTTATCAAGTAACAGATGGAACGGCTGCTCTTTTAAATGAAGTTCGCTCAAATGGCGGAAGAATTATCTCTGTTGGTACGACTTCAACTAGAACACTTGAGACCATCGCTTCTAAACACAATGGCAAGTTTGCTAGTGAAAATGGTTGGACAAATATATTTATTTATCCTGGCTACGAGTTTAAAGGGATTGATGGCATGATTACAAATTTCCACCTGCCGAAATCTTCATTAATTATGCTTGTTAGTGCGTTAGCAACACGAGACCATGTTATGCATGCATATGAGACTGCTGTAAAGGAAAAATATCGATTTTTCAGCTTTGGAGATGCTATGCTGATTATCTAATATTGTCCCTTTACTCAAAGGACAAACAGAGCGTTACATTTAAGGAGGAAATAGGGTGTCAACTTCACCAATTCGTTACGAACTTATTAAAACATGTAAACAAACAGGAGCAAGATTAGGAAAGGTACACACCCCGCACGGCAGCTTTGAAACACCGGTGTTTATGCCAGTAGGAACACTTGCGACTGTCAAAACAATGTCTCCTGAAGAATTAAAGGAAATGGGAGCAGGAATTATCTTAAGTAATACATATCATTTGTGGCTCCGTCCAGGAAACGAGATTGTAAAAGAAGCTGGAGGGCTTCATAAATTTATGAATTGGGATCGCGCCATCTTAACAGATTCAGGTGGATTCCAAGTATTCAGTTTAAGTGAATTCCGTAAAATTGAAGAAGAGGGTGTACACTTCAGAAATCATTTGAACGGTGACAAGCTGTTTTTATCTCCTGAAAAAGCGATGCACATTCAAAATGATTTAGGTTCTGATATAATGATGGCATTTGATGAATGTCCACCGTATCCAGCTGAATATGATTATATGAAAAAGTCAGTTGAACGAACAACTCGTTGGGCTGAACGCTGCCTTAAAGCTCACAATAGACCAAATGATCAAGGATTGTTTGGAATCATTCAAGGTGGGGAATATGAGGAATTACGAAAGCTAAGTGCAAAAGATTTAGTTTCTATGGATTTTCCGGGCTATGCGGTTGGTGGATTATCTGTTGGAGAGCCTAAAGATGTGATGAATCGGGTACTAGAATTTACAACGCCATTAATGCCTTCAAACAAGCCTCGTTATTTAATGGGTGTAGGATCTCCTGACTCATTAATTGATGGAGCGATCCGCGGTATTGATATGTTTGACTGTGTTTTACCAACTCGAATTGCGCGAAACGGTACATTGATGACGAGTGAAGGTCGATTAGTCGTGAAAAATGCAAAATTTGCAAAAGACTTTGGTCCACTGGATGAAAACTGTGACTGTTACACATGTCGTAATTTTTCTCGTGCATACATTCGACATCTTATTAAAAGTGATGAAACGTTCGGCTTAAGATTAACATCTTATCATAATCTTTATTTTCTGGTAAACTTAATGGAGAAAGTTAGACAAGCAATCCGTGAAGATCGTTTAGGCGATTTCCGCGATGAATTCTTTGAAACATATGGTTTTAATAAACCAAATGCTAAAAACTTTTAATACAGGCTTGAAAGGGGTGAAATAAATGGAAATGTTAGGAACAGTTTTACCGTTAGTATTGATGTTCGCGATTTTTTACTTCTTGCTAATTCGTCCGCAGCAAAAGCAACAAAAAGCTGTACGTGAAATGCAAAACAGTCTACAAAAGGGTGACAAAATTGTGACGATCGGAGGATTACATGGTATCCTTGATTCAGTTGACGAAAACAAAATCGTCCTAAAAGTAGGAGATGGCACTCGTTTAACATTCGATCGTAAATCAGTACGTGAAGTTATCAAAGACTAAATAGTACATAATAAAAAAAACAGGGTATAAATATAACCCTGTTTTTTATTTTGCTGCTCTTGATGAAGACACGTTAACCCCAAAGATTCCACCAAGCATCGCTACTAATAAAAATCCCCCATGA
The DNA here is from genome assembly GCF_048059995.1 of Metabacillus sp. YM-086. Lineage (NCBI taxonomy): Bacteria > Bacillati > Bacillota > Bacilli > Caryophanales > Bacillaceae > Metabacillus > Metabacillus sp. YM-086. The sequence goes on from NZ_JBLUOI010000007.1 coordinate 74,329, forward strand.
TACATAAGTTCTTCCATTGTAAAAATTTCCCCATAGCCCAGAAATTTAAACAATAAAATAATGAGTGAGAAAAGCAGGGCGGTAATCCCTCCGATTAGCCAGCCTTTTTCCTTGCCATTTCCTCCGGCAACAAAGCCACCAATAAATAAGGCTAAAATCGACAAACCTAAAAGCACCCATGTAATTGATGATTCTGTTAAATCGGTAAACTTTAATAATAAAGAAAATACTAGGCTTGTGGCTAACGCCATAACAAAGATGGTGATAAGACCATAAAGGATTGCTTTACCCCATTGTTTTGTTTCCACAAAGCATCCCCCTTTCCCTCTAGACAAGTCCCGAGCTTGTTGTGAGCTCGTCTTATTAAAGAATATTCATAGAATAAAAAAATAGACTATAAATATTTTAGTGGACTTGCATCATATGATGGTAAAGAGGACTTGCATATAGATTTAAAAAATCCTTTTACTTATTATTGAGTACTATTCATTCGATAGATAACACCATATTATCCGGCTGCTTTTGAGTGGTGTTTACTATCAAGGAGGATAAATAATGCTTACCACTTTAACAGTTATCATCTTTCTCATTACTTATTTTGTTATTATGACGGAAAAAATTGATCGTGCTTTAGCGGCTGGTTTGGGTGGAGTCGCTATGCTTATTGTTGGAATTTACGATATAAACAAGGCATTTCTTACGTACATAGATTGGAATACAATTTCGCTGTTATTCGCGATGATGCTGATTGTCATTATTACAAGTCAAACAGGTGTATTTGAGTTTGTAGCTATTATCATGGCTAAATTTGTAAAAGGGAGGCCTATTCCACTTCTTATTGTTATCTCTACGTTAACAGCTGTTGGATCAGCTTTTCTTGCTAATGTGACGATGGTGCTTCTACTTGTTCCAATCATCCTTACAATCGTGCGTATGTTAGATATACCAGCCATTCCTTATTTAATTACAATCATTATTGCTTCAAATATTGGTGGAACAGCCACACTAATTGGAGATCCTCCGAATATCATGATTGGTCAAGCAGTTGAGCATTTAACGTTCAATGCTTTTATTACTCATTTAAGTCCCATCGTGCTGATTATTTATGCAGTGGTTCTAATTTACTTAATCGCAATTTATTGGCCAAAGCTTCAGGTTGATACGATTGATCAAAAAAAGCTAGCGTCGATTAAGGCGAGTAACTATTTAAAACTAACACCAGCGTTACCAAAGTCCATTTTTGTTTTACTTTTAACTATTGCTGGCTTTGTCTTAAATCCCATTTTACACATTGATCTGACGAGTATTGCGTTAGCAGGGGCATTATTGTTATTGTTGCTTACCCACGATGAATACAAGCCTGATGAGGTTTTTAAACAAGTGGAATGGGGAACATTGTTTTTCTTCGTCGGATTATTTATGTTAATTGGCGGGCTCGAAGAAGTAGGGGTTATTGATGAGCTTGCACGGGGAATGGTGTTTTACACAGAAGGTGATTTACCTAAAACATCAATGCTTATTTTATGGATGACAGGTATTTTATCCGGTTTTGTTGATAATATTCCTTTTGTCGCGGCAATGATTCCGATGATTATCGAGTTTAAAGATTACGGAATGACCAATTTAGATCCTTTATGGTGGTCATTGGCTTTAGGAGCTTGTTTAGGAGGAAACGGGACATTATTAGGTGCAAGCTCTAATTTAGTTGTTGCAGGACTTGCAGCAAAGGAAAAAGAGCATATCAATTTTATCGAATTTCTTAAAGTTGGTTTTCCAATCGTTATTATCTCACTTGGTATCTCCTCTGTTTACGTTTATTTTCGATATCTTCTAAACTTTACGATGTAGATGAAATGTTTACATAAAAGTTACGTTATCGTTCAAAATAAGTGTTAAGCAATTAGATAAAAGGAGGCCATGAAAAGTGGAATATTACATCACGATCTTGGCTCGTACTTTATTTCTATACTTTCTCATTGTTCTTATTTTTAGATTAATGGGCAAGAGAGAAATTGGTGAGTTGAGCATATTGGACTTAGTGGTCTTTATCATGATTGCAGAAATGGCAGTTACAGCAATTGAGGACCCGAGTGATCCACTGATACATACAGCTATTCCTATGCTTATTTTGATGACGCTGCAGATTTCATTGGCATATCTATCACTTAAAAATCAAAAGATTAGGCATATTTTAGATGGAAAGCCAACCATTATTATTAATCGTGGAAAAGTAGATGAACACGCCATGAGAACACAAAGATATAACTTTGATGATTTAATGACACAGCTTCGTGACAAAAATATAAACAATGTTGCTGACGTCGAGTTTGCGATTTTGGAACCTACCGGGAAACTCTCTGTCATTGAAAAACAGAAAAAAAATAAAAAGCAACCAGAGCTTCAGCTTCCTCTAATTGTTGATGGAACCATTCAAGATGAGAATCTACACACGATTAATAAAAATACCTTATGGTTAAGGCAGCAGCTTCGTAAACTAGGTTATAAAGATACAAAGCAAATTTCGTTATGCACATATGGAAAAGGGATTTTTTTCATTGATTTGAAGGATGAAGATAAAAATTAATGTAGGTGGGGGTCGCATCGACTTTCATCTTTTTTTATGTGAAAGAAAAAAGCAATTGAGCATCACTCAATTGCATGGAATAGAAAAAAATTATTTTGCTGGTATTAGTCGAGCCAGAAAATGACCTACAAATGGAATGCGTTGTATTTCGTCTTTTTCTACAAGTTTTAACACTAAAAGTAAGAAGCAATAGATTAGTGATGTAACGGTTAAAGATGTAATTAACCTTAATATGATTGTGAATTCCGAAACGACATTTTCATAAAATAAATATCCTGTCACACCGGCAATGACCATGGTCATTCCACTCTTAATATAGTCCTTAACATGAATTGTAAATGGAACAACCTTTAAGACTGTTGCAAAATGTAAAAGAGTAACAAGCATTATACCTATAACAATGGCCAAAGCAGCACCCATAATACCGAGAGATGGTCTTGTTGCTAATACGAAGATAAGAGCTGTTTTGACAGCTGAACCTATTAAACTATTAATCATAGCAGCTTTTGCTAAGTCTAAAGCTTGTAGCACAGCCTGTAAAGGTCCTTGGAAATAATGAAAAATAAAAAATGGTGCCATCACTTGAACGAAGATGGCAGATTTACTGCTGCCATACATGATGCTCATTAAAGGTTCTGAAAAAACATATAACACAACACATGCCAGTCCACCACTTACAAGTGACAGTCTTAAAGCTTGCTGCAAGCGATGTTCAACGAGCTTTAGCTGATTGTTAGCCATTGCTTCACTTATTGCAGGAACAAGGGAGGTAGACAAAGAATATGTAATGAATGAAGGCAGCATCAGCAAAGGTATTGCATATCCTGTAAGACCTCCATATTGTTTTGTAGCAACAGCTGTGGCAACTCCTGCTATAGCAAGGCTGTTTGCAACAACAATTGGTTCAAAGAACCATGAAAGTGATCCTATAAAGCGACTTCCTGTTGTTGGGAGTGCGATCCCCATTAATTGATTAAATGTTTCTTTTCCGTTTTTGACGGATTTAAAGAACTTTCTTCGAATTCTTATTTTCTTTTTCACTTTAAACATGGCTGCCAAGTAGATAAGTGAAACCAATTCTCCAACAACAGCTGAAATCATTGCGCCAGCTGCGGCATATTCAATTCCGTATGGTAAAAAGGCACTTGTACATATCGCAACTAAGGAAATACGAACAACTTGCTCTAATACTTGGGAAATGGCAGCAGGTCGCATATTTTGCCGTCCTTGGAAATAGCCACGGATAACAGAAGAAATTGCCACGATTGGAACTACGGGGGCAATTGCTAGCAATGGCCAATATGTTCGTTGATCAGTAAATACATGCTCAGATAAAAATGGTGCGAGAAGCATCATAGCCGGTGTGAAAATGATACTTAACGTTCCGGTTATTGATAACGAAACAACAAGTATTTTCTTTACTTTACGAGCATCACCTTTTGCTTCCGCTTCTGCAACAAGCTTTGAAATGGCAACAGGTAATCCAAGTTGTGTAATGGTAATAGCTAAAACAAGGGTTGGGACAGCCATGTTATATAAACCAACCCCCTCTTCTCCGATAAAACGGGCAACAACTATTCGGTTAATAAATCCTAATACACGGGTTATAAATCCTGCCAAGATTAATATGAGCGTTCCTTTTAGAAACGTTTGCTTTGACATTTCTCTCCCTGCCTTCTCAAATAACGTGGAATCATATACAATTACTATATGCGTCGGAATAGGCCAAGCATGACAAGTTATATCGGATTGTGTGGTACTTCCTTTACATAGCCCTTAAAATGTCTCGTAAAAGGAGTGTATAAATGATGAATAAGCAGCCAATTGATGAATTCCGTCATCATGTGAAACCAGCGATTAAGAGCAAATTAGAAGAATTTATGATTCTAGGTTATGAGGATGTTTCTGAAGAAAAGCTTTGGTCATTTCTGAAAACAAAAAAATGGAAAAAAACACCTGAACTTTATGTACATGAGGTTGTGCGTGATATTCTGGCACTAAAAATTGGAGATTTTATGAACTATGCCACTGTTGAATCATTTAAAGGAGGAAATTGGTTCGACAGTGACGAAGGTAAAGATTTGTTAAAAGGTTTGATTTAACATTGATTCTACATCTTTTAAAAGCGTATAATTTGATGGGGAATGTTAACCTTGTAAAATAAACAAAGCCTGCATTTTTAGTAATTTATTATCGGCTTTATATCATTCGTTTTGTGGAAATTAAGGAGGATACATAATGGTTAAGCGCGGACGCATAATTGCGTTTTTTCTACTTGTCCTAGTAGTAGGTAGTATTATTGGCCTGAATACAAATAGGGCAACAAGCAACATTATTTTGGGACTAGATTTGCAGGGAGGCTTCGAAATTTTATATGAAGTTGAACCAGCAAACAAAGGGGACAAAATTACAAGGGATGTGCTTGTAAGTACAGTTAATGCTCTACAAAAGCGTGCAAATGTCCTTGGAGTAAGTGAACCGAATATTCAGATTGAAGGTGAAGATCGAATTCGTGTTCAACTTGCAGGTGTAAGTGATCAGAATAAAGCACGGGAAATTTTATCTACACAAGCTGAATTAACTTTCCGTGATTATGAAGACAAAGAGATGCTTAATGGCTCTGACTTAGTAGAAGGTGGAGCGAAGCAATCATTTGATGAGCAAGGAAAACCTAATGTTGCGATTAAGTTGAAAGATGCAACGAAGTTTAAAGAAGTAACAGAAGAAATTGTAGGAAATGCTCCTTATAATCAACTTGTTATTTGGCTTGATTATGAAGAAGGAGATTCATTCCAAGAAGAAGCGACTAAGCAAGATCCAAAATATCTTTCTGCACCAAATGTTGACCAAGTTTTTAATCAAACAGATGTTACCATAACAGGAAACTTTACAATCCAAGAAGCACAAGATTTGGCGAATTTATTAAACGCAGGCTCTCTTCCAGTAAAGTTAACAGAAATGTATTCAACATCTGTTGGAGCTCAGTTTGGTGAGCAGGCATTAGATCAAACAGTTCTGGCTGGAATTGTAGGAATAGCTATCATTTTCCTATTCATGTTATTCTTCTATCGTTTACCAGGTTTTATTGCTGTTATTACTCTTTCAACGTATATTTACTTAATTCTTCAAGTGTTCGATTGGATGAATGGTGTTTTAACATTACCAGGTATTGCTGCACTTATTCTTGGTGTCGGAATGGCGGTTGATGCAAACATTATCACATATGAACGTATTAAAGAAGAACTAAAACTCGGTCGTACCGTTCGCTCGGCCTTTAAGGCAGGAACAAGACGTTCATTTACAACGATCTTTGATGCGAATATTACCACCATTCTAGCAGGAGCTGTTCTCTTTTTCTTTGGGACAAGTTCTGTTAAAGGCTTTGCCACAATGTTAATCATTAGTATTATTGTAAGTTTCTTAACAGCTGTATTTTTATCAAGAATATTACTTGCGCTATTAGTAGAGAGCCGCTGGCTTGATAAGAAAAAAGGTTATTTTGGTGTGAAGAAGGAGCATATAATCAGTATCGAAGAAACAGATGATGATACGATTGCACCTACTCGTTTTGACAATGTAGATTTCTTAAAACATCGCAAGAAATTTTTTATGTTATCAACAATTCTTGTAATCGTAGGAATTGTCATATTAGTAGTATTCCGTTTGAATCTTGGAATTGATTTTGCTAGTGGTACACGTGTTGAGGTTCAAGCAGACAAAAGCCTAACAACACAAGAAGTAAATGATGAAATGGAAAAACTAGGTCTAGAAGCTGATGATGTTGTCTTGGCTGGTAATAACAATGAAATTGGTGTGGCTAGATTTATCGGTGTTTTAGATCAGCAAAAAATTGCTGAAGTAAAAAGCCATTTTAAAGAATTATATGGCATGGATCCAAATGTAAGTACAGTTTCTCCAACTGTTGGGAAAGAGCTTGCAAGAAATGCAATGTATGGGATATTGATCGCTTCTATAGGCATCATCATTTATGTAGCGATTCGATTTGAGTTTTATATGGCGCTTGCGTCAATTGTCGCCTTGCTTCATGACGCATTCTTTATCATTGCTTTCTTCAGTATCACCCGTTTAGAGGTTGACATTACCTTTATTGCAGCGGTTTTAACAATTGTCGGTTATTCTATAAATGATACGATTGTAACGTTTGACCGGATTAGGGAGTTATATAAGAAGAAGAAGGTTAAAACTGTTGAAGATTTAAAGTTAATTGTAAATCGCAGTTTACAGCAAACCTTTACTAGATCTGTTAATACGGTACTGACTGTTGTCATTGCTGTTGTAGCGCTAATGATCTTTGGTAGTACTTCAATTACGAATTTCTCGATTGCATTATTAGTTGGATTGGTTTCGGGTACCTATTCTTCTTTATTTATTGCTGCTCAGCTATGGCTGATTTGGAAAGGAAAGCAATTAACGAAAAAGAAGGATGTTCCTTCCCAAGTAAGTGACGAACCACAAGTATAAAAATTAAGGGTTATCTCTCTCTAATGTCATTATTTAAAGTAACCACATGGTTTACGAAATAATACAATGAGATGGGATAACCCTCATTTATTGTAAACAATTGGTTAAACTATAGGTACGAGCAAAAGAGGTGAAGATATGGGGAAAAATGATCGATTTAAGCAAGCTGAATTTGCTGCCATGATTGGAGTAGTTGGAAATATTGTACTTGCAATTATTAAAGGGGTAGTTGGTGTTATTGCTGAAAGTCGTGCGTTAGTGGCAGACGCTGTTCACTCGGCATCAGATGTTGCAGGGTCATTAGCCGTTTACATAGGTGTACGCGCTGCAAAACAGCCCCCTGATGAAGATCATCCTTATGGACATGGAAAAGCAGAGTCAATTGCTGCCATAATTGTAGCTGTTCTTTTGTTTTTAGTAGGACTTGAAATTGGTAAATCTTCCTTTGAGTCTTTTTTTGAGGAAATTCAAGCACCTAAGCCACTTGCGATATATGCAGTGATTTTGTCGATTGTCGTTAAAGAATGGATGTTTCAATATAAGTTTAGATTGGGTAAAAGAATAAAAAGTGATGCTATCATTGTAAATGCTTATGAGCATCGCTCAGATGTTTATTCTTCCATAGCTGCTTTGGCTGGTATTGGTGCAGCGATAATTGGTCAAAAGATGGGAATAGACTGGCTTGTTTATGCGGATCCTGTTGCAGGACTATTTGTAGCTGTATTGGTTATCAAGATGGCCTGGAAGCTTGGTGCTGAATCAATTCATACAACACTTGACCATGTTTTACATGATGAAGATGTTGTTGATCTTAAGGATACAGTGAGTAAAATAAGTGAGGTTAAAAAAATCGATGAGTTGCATGCCAGAGAACATGGACATTATGTTATCGTAGATATAAAAGTTTCCGTTGACCCTCACATAACAGTTGAAGAAGGGCATAACATAGGAAAGCTTGTAAAAGAAAAGCTAATGAGTGAGCATGAACACGTACAAAATGTAATGGTACATATTAACCCTTACTCACCTTAGGAGAAAGGAGGAATACAAATGAAGCGTCAATGGAGTTTAATTCTAGCCATTATTTTTGCCATCATTATTGCCATCTTTGCTGTGATAAATGTTGAGCCAGTTGAGGTTGATTATTTATTTGGAAAAGCAGAATGGCCCCTTGTACTAATTATTTTAGGTTCAGTTTTTATGGGAGGATTTATCATTGCATCAGCAGGAGTTGTTAGAATCTTAACAATCCACCGAAGATTGAAAGTTGCTGAAAAAGAAAATGCGAAATTACAAACTGAGCTAGAAACGTTAAAGGACGAAAAAGAAAAGAAGGTAACAGATCTCGATAACAAAAAGGAAGAAATGGATCATGAACCAACATCTGGTGTTTAGTAATCAAGCCTATTTACTTCTGGAATAATCCTTAAATTGAAACCCCTTGACCACTCTTGTATAATGGGATGGTTGAGGGGTGAAACTATGTTAAAGGCAAAAACAAGATGGATGGTTCAATCATCTGATGAAACCTTAATTGAAACACTTATTGATAACTTATCCATTACACCGTTAGTCGCATCTTTACTTGTAAATAGAGGCATACATTCAGTAGAAGAAGCACGCGAATTCTTGGAAACTGAAAAACAATCTTTTCATGATCCGTTTCTTCTAAAAGATATGGACAAGGCTGTCCACCGAATAAAAACGGCGATAGAACAAAATGAGCATATATTAGTTTATGGAGATTATGATGCTGATGGAGTAAGCAGTACAACTGTATTATTAACAGCTTTACGTACTCTGGGTGCAAACGTAGATTTCTATATTCCAAATCGATTTACCGAGGGTTATGGACCAAATGAAGCAGCTTTTAGACATGCACATGAAAAGGGCTTTTCTTTAATCATTACAGTTGATACAGGAATTGCAGCTGTTCATGAAGCACAAGTGGCAAAAGAATTAGGGATGGATTTGATTATTACAGACCACCATGAGCCAGGTCCGATTCTTCCAGAAGCACTTGCGATTATCCATCCAAAACAACCAGGATGTACCTATCCTTTTAAGGAGCTTGCTGGAGTTGGCGTTGCCTTTAAATTAAGTCATGCTCTGCTTGGTGATGTTCCAACTGATTTATTAGAAGTAGCAGCAATAGGAACAATCGCAGATTTAGTAGCACTTCATGATGAAAATAGATTAATAGCTAAAAAAGGTATAAACCAGTTAAAAACAACAAAACGTATTGGACTAAAAGCGTTATTAAAAATTGCCAATGTCAAGATGGATGAAATAAATGAGGATACGATAGGTTTTGCACTGGGGCCACGAATTAATGCAGTTGGTCGTTTACAATCAGCTGACCCCGCCGTGGACCTTCTCCTTTCTGAAGATGAAGAGGAAGCTTCAGTTATTGCTGAGGAAATTGATTTGCTTAACAAAGAACGTCAGAAACTTGTTAGCACAATGACAGAAGAAGCAATCGAGGAGGTAGAAACCCGTTTTCCAATCGAGGATCATCCAGTTCTTGTTATTGCTAGAGAAGGCTGGAATCCAGGTGTGGTGGGAATAGTTGCATCAAGGCTTGTAGACCGCTTTTATCGTCCAACAATTGTTTTAAGCATTGATAGAGAAAAAGGAATTGCAAAAGGGTCAGCCCGAAGTATCGTTGGCTTTGATTTGTTTGAAAATCTATCAACATGTCGCGATATTCTTCCGCATTTTGGAGGGCACCCCATGGCTGCAGGTATGACATTAAATCTGGAAGATGTTGATTCACTACGAGAAAGACTTGTTGAAAAGGCAAAAAACATATTAACAGAAAATGATTTTATACCGGTAACAAAAGTGGATGTAAGCTGTAATCTAGAAGATATTTCAGTTAATTCAATTGAAGAAATGCAACTTCTTTCACCCTTTGGTATGAATAACCCTAAACCTGTCATTCAAATAGAGAATGTTACATTGGCAAATGTTCGAAAAATTGGTTCTGAACAAAATCATTTAAAGCTGGTTTTTTCGCAAGAAGATTGTCAGCTTGATTGCGTTGGGTTTGGTATGGGGTATATCCATGATGAACTGTCACCCTCTGTTACTTTATCGGCAATTGGGGAATTATCTATTAATGAGTGGAATAATCTTCGCAAACCCCAAATCATGTTACAAGATATCAAGGTTGATGAGTGGCAGTTGTTCGATTTTAGAGGAACAAGAAATGTCGACAAGCTAGTGAGTTCAGTGACAACTTTAGAAGAGAGCATCATTGTTACTTTTGAGGAAACAACGCATGATTACGTGAAGAATTTAGGCTTCGAACAAAAAGCAATGTTAGTAAAAACAAAACAAGATGCCCTAAATCTATCTGTTAAAAATAAACATGTTATTTTAATGGATATTCCATCATCACTTGATCATTTTGATGCGCTTTTTTCTGAAGGAAAGCCAGCAAGAATTTACACAGTGTTTCAACAGGATTCAGATCACTTCTTTTCAACGATTCCAACAAGAGAACACTTTAAATGGTATTATGGATTTCTGTTAAAGAAAGGCTCTTTCAAGCTCCATGAGCGAGGTAAACAACTTGCGGCTCACAAGGGATGGACAAAAGAAACAATTGAGTTCATGTCACAGGTGTTTTTTGAACTAGAATTTGTTACAATAGAAAATGGTGTTATTTCGACAAATTCTTCAACTCGAAAACGAGATTTAACAGAATCGAAAACATATGCCCAAAAACAAATGAGATTAGAATTAGAAAAAACGTTATTATATACATCTTACATGCAGCTTAAGCAGTGGTTTGAAGAAAGATTTCCATTAGATGCGCCTGTAGGTGTATAAGGAGGACAAAGGAAAAATGGATTTAAAGCAATTCGTAACAGTCGTACCTGATTATCCGAAACCAGGAATTCAATTCAAGGATATTACAACATTAATGGATAATGGGGATGCGTATAGATATGCGACAGACCAAATTGTTGAATATGCTCGTGAAAAACAGATTGATCTTGTCGTTGGTCCTGAAGCACGCGGCTTTATTATTGGCTGCCCTGTTGCTTACTCACTTGGAGTAGGTTTTGCCCCTGTTCGTAAAGAAGGAAAATTACCTCGTGAAGTAGTTCGTGTTGAATATGGTCTTGAATATGGCAAGGATGTATTAACGATCCATAAAGATGCGATCAAGCCTGGACAACGTGTTTTAATTACAGATGATTTATTAGCAACAGGAGGAACAATTGAAGCAACCATTAAACTTGTTGAAGAGCTTGGCGGTATTGTTGCAGGGATTGCTTTCCTAATTGAGCTATCTTATTTAGATGGACGTAAATTATTAGATGGCTATGATGTATTAACATTAATGAAATTTTAATCATGAACTAAAATAAATGATAGGGGATAAGAGTTAATAAGGTAGCTCTGTCCCCTTTGTTCTTAAGAGCACTCTGAAGGGTGCTTTTTTTGCAAACTTTCTGTAAGATGGTCCTTATAATTCCTTAAGTAGGAACATATCCAGTATTTGGAGTAGCTAAAAAATAGTATGTACCTCTTTACATCTCTACTTTTTTTATTGATAATAGTTACAATATAGTAAATTTTCTAATCGTAATGATGAAATGTTTTCGTCACCTCGATTTTTACATGAATAAATCAGATTTTTCGCGCAGTTCCTTATTTAATAGAGGTTTATCAAAGTTTCAATACAAAAAGGTGATTCCATGTCTAATGAACAAGTATTATCTTCTGAGCAAGTAATTCAAAAAGCACAAAGATATTTATCGGCTGAAGATACAGCTTTTATCCAACGTGCTTATGATTTTGCTGAAGAAGCACATAGAGAACAATTCCGTAAATCGGGAGAGCCATATATTATCCATCCTATTCAAGTCGCGGGAATATTGGTAGATTTAGAGATGGATCCGTCAACAATTGCTGGTGGCTTCTTACACGATGTTGTGGAGGATACAGAGGTCACTCTTGAGGATTTGCGCAATGAGTTTAATGATGAAGTGGCAATGCTCGTCGATGGTGTTACAAAACTAGGGAAAATTAAATATAAATCAAAAGAAGAACAGCAAGCAGAAAACCATCGAAAAATGTTTGTTGCAATGGCTCAGGACATCCGGGTTATCCTCATCAAACTTGCAGACCGTCTTCATAACATGAGAACGTTAAAGCATTTGCCACAAGAAAAACAAAGACGTATATCAAACGAAACACTCGAGATTTTTGCTCCTTTAGCACATCGATTGGGGATTTCAAAAATCAAATGGGAGCTTGAAGATACATCACTAAGATACTTAAATCCACAGCAATATTACCGAATCGTAAATCTAATGAAAAAGAAACGTCAGGAACGGTTAGAGTATCTTGATCAAGTAATTGATGAAGTACGTGAGCGTGTTAACGAAGTAAATATTGAAGCTGAATTTTCTGGAAGGCCGAAACATATTTACAGTATTTATCGTAAAATGGTTCTTCAGAATAAACAATTTAATGAAATTTATGATCTTTTAGCAGTCCGAATTGTTGTAAATAGCATTAAAGATTGCTATGCTGTCCTCGGCATTATTCATACTTGCTGGAAACCAATGCCTGGACGCTTTAAGGATTATATTGCAATGCCAAAGCCTAATATGTACCAATCTCTTCACACAACGGTTATTGGACCTAAAGGAGATCCTCTTGAAGTTCAAATTAGAACATTTGAAATGCATCAGATTGCTGAATATGGAATCGCTGCACATTGGGCTTACAAAGAAGGAAAAGATATTGATGAGAAAACAACATTAGAGAAAAAACTATCATGGTTTAGAGAAATACTAGAATTTCAAAATGATGTGACAAATGCAGAAGAGTTTATGGAGTCATTAAAAATTGATCTCTTCTCAGATATGGTCTTTATTTTCACTCCTAAAGGGGATGTAATTGAATTACCATCTGGTTCCGTCCCAATTGATTTTGCCTATCGAATTCATTCCGAAATTGGGAATAAAACAATAGGTGCCAAAATAAATGGCAAGATGGTTACCCTGGATTATAAATTAAAAACTGGTGATATCATTGAAATATTAACGTCTAAGCATTCATATGGTCCAAGCCAAGATTGGTTAAAGCTTGCTCAAACATCACAAGCAAAAAATAAAATCCGCCAATTCTTTAAAAAGCAACGTCGAGAAGAAAATGTTGATAAAGGAAAAGAAATGGTTGAGAAAGAAATCAAAAATCTTGATTTCGATGTAAAAGAAGTCATGACATCTGATAATTTGCAGCGGGTAGCCGAAAAGTTTAACTTTTCAAATGAAGAAGATATGTATGCAGCTGTTGGGTATAATGGTGTAACAGCGTTGCAGGTTGCAAATCGCTTAACAGAAAAATGGCGTAAAAAACGTGATCAAGAGGAACAGGAAAAGAATATTCAGGAAGTAATGAATGAAGTAAAACAAGTTCCTTCTACATCTTCCCGTAAGCGTGATGCAGGCGTACAAGTTAAGGGTATTGATAACCTATTAATTCGCCTTTCGAAATGTTGTAATCCAGTTCCTGGGGATGACATTGTTGGTTTTATTACAAAGGGTAGAGGAGTATCTGTTCACCGATCTGACTGCACCAATGTTCATACTGAAGATGCTAAAGAGCGATTAATTGATGTTGAATGGGAAAATCAGCCATTATCAAGCCGAAAAGAATACAATGTTGAAATTGAAATTCTTGGTTATGATCGTCGTGGTTTATTAAATGAAGTTCTTCAAGCTGTTAATGAGACAAAAACGAATATATCGTCTGTTGCAGGTAAATCTGATCGTAATAAAGTTGCCACCATTAATATGGCTATTTCCATCTCAAATATTAATCACTTGCAAAAAGTAGTTGAAAGAATTAAACAAATACCGGATATTTATTCGGTTCGAAGAATGATGAATTAAGGAAGGTTTTATTGTGAAGGTAGTTGTTCAACGAGCAAAGGATGCTCAAGTAACAGTCGAAGGAGACGTTGTCGGAAAAATAAAAGCAGGTGTAATGGTGCTTGTAGGAATGACACATGACGACACTGAGGCAGATGCTGAGTATTTAGCAGAAAAAATCGCTCATTTAAGAATTTTTGAAGATGAATCAGGAAAAATGAATTCGTCCTTGCTAGATATAGAAGGTGAGGTACTTTCTGTTTCACAATTCACTCTATATGGTGATTGCCGAAAAGGAAGACGTCCTAATTATATGAATGCTGCAAAGCCTGATTACGCAAATAAGTTATATGAAATGTTTAATCAAAAATTAAAAGAAAAGGGACTACATGTTGAAACTGGGACATTTGGGGCTATGATGGATGTTCAGTTTACAAATGATGGTCCTGTTACGTTAATTATCGAGAGTAAATAAGAAGGTTAGTTTCTCCAACAAGGTGTTGGGAAGCTAACCTTTTTTGTTTTTCGAGTGTGCTTTATTTGAAGTAGTACGCAATCCCATTAAAGATCCCTTGTGAAGCATGTTCTTGATAACTTGTGCTGTTTATCGTTAATTCTTCAGTTCGATTACTTAAAAAACCTAGTTCTAAAAGGACAGCAGGTGAGTGGTTTTCTCTAAGAACATGGAAATTTCCAAATTTGACGCCACGATCAATAAGTCTTGTTTGCTGAGTTAGCTCTTTGTTAAGACTGAATGCTAATGGTGCATCCTTAAGTGAATGATAGAAGTAGGCTGAAGTACCTGAAGCATTTGGGTCAACAGCACTGTCATAGTGAAGACTGATAAACGCTTCTGCATTTCGATAATGAGATGTACTGACTCTTGAATTTAAGCTAATGTATGTGTCTGTTGATCTTGTTATAAAAACATTAGCTCCAGCAGATTTCAGCTTATCATATACTAACTTTGCTGTTGTAAGGGTGAGATTTTTCTCTAACGTCCCTCCATTGCCAACCGCTCCACCATCTTGTCCCCCATGACCAGGGTCTATAATAATTGTTTTACCTTTAACATATTGCGCGGCACCTGGTCTTCTTATTGGATCAGTTACACCACTCGTTTCAACAACCCATCCGGCAACATATCCACTTTTTTTGTCATCAAGGGCAATCTTATACCAATCACCATCTGTTTGAAGAATTTGATAGGTTTCTCCTAAATTGGCTCTTTTCACAATCTTGTTATGCGTAGAAGTCCCTGAACGGATATTGGTCCCATCGAACATAATTTTTACGGTTTGATCAGACTTGCTTAAATTTGTATCAGATTGGGTATCTGCTGTTTTTTTGATATACCATCCTGCAACCCAGCCAGTTTTATTTTTAAAAGAAATTTTATACCAGTTGTTTTTTTCTTGAAGAATCATTACCTCTGTGTTCCTTGGTACCGATGATAGAACCTTACCAGAGAAAGCTCCTTTATCCCTAATACTCAATATAGGAGCTGTAACAATTCCCCTTGCAATTCTAGTTGACGTTTTATTCGTTTTTTCTATGTAACTGTTGGACACCCAACCTGTTTTTCCCGAATAGAGTATTTGTGTCCATTCACCGCTTTTGTCAAGATATATTGCTGTTTTTCCATATTCAAAGCTACCAATCATATCAAAAGATAATCCAGGACCTGAACGAATTCTAAGTCCTGATGCGAGTGATATAACTTCATAATTAGTCGTTTTTTTATTTGAAAGTTTGGATTCAGAATTTTCTTTTGTAGTGAACCAGCTTGGGATCCATCCTGAAGAAGTTGGTGAAAGTTTAATTTTAACCCAGTTTCTTTTCTTTTCTAACACATTAAATGTTTGTCCCTTTTTAACTTTGGCAATAACTGAATATGTAAGACCAGCTCCACTTCTAACATATTCTTGTTCTACATTTATGATCACCTGATTGTTTTCTGCCTTTATAACAGAAGCATTCAGTAAAAAAGCTATAAATAAAAGTGTAAAACAAATCATGTTGGTTCGATTTTTGCGAATCAAAGAGAAAGTCCTCCTTTTAAAAGGTCTACCAAATTATTCATTCTCTACTGATCTTCATGATCCTTTAAAATCTGAAATAAATTCTTCCAAAAAGGGAATTATAAATTTGATCCTTACTGAAAAGAGGTGTATTAAAAATGAGAAATAGTGATAAAGGTGAATTAATGCATTCACGACGTGATGTTTTTGGAGTCAATTTTCATGATTTTATGACAAAAGAACAAAATGAAAGCTCCTTTGAACTTGCCTCAGAGTTTGGAATTTCATTACGCGAGGTAAAGAATTTAAAAAAACATTTAAATCGTTCTTGACAATGTACAGCAAAGATACGTATGATAAGATAAAATTCGATAGAATCTTATCAATGAACCATACATATATTTTTTTGAACCATTGAGGGAGAACAGTAAATAAGAATACACATGACAAGAGAGGAAATGCCCTGGGCTGAAAGCATTTCTACATGATGACTTATTGAAGAACACTCCTTAGGTTTCTCTCTGAAAAACATTCGTTTAGTAGGAGCAGGACGTATACAGGCGTTAACTGATTGAGTGGAAGCGGTCATTAGGCAGCTTCAACTAGGGTGGAACCACGGGTATAACTCTCGTCCCTACATGATGTAGGACGGGAGTTTTTTTGTTGTTGTAAAAATTTGTGGGAATGTTTTGATATCATTTTTATGTATGGTCTTTGTAAAAATTTTAGTGTCTAGCTACAGGCGCCATCGGTTCGAGGTCATAAGCCAAGTAGGAATTGAAGGTGAAGAGCAACCTTCTATTCCTACTCGTCTTATGCTTGTCACCGATAAGCGGGCGCCTTCCGCATTTCGTATTAGGAGGAGAAAGTAATGTCATTCCAGATTCCTAGAGGGACTCAGGATATTTTACCTGGAGAAGTTGAGAAATGGCAGTTTGTTGAAAATACTGCTAGAGATTTATGTAACAGATATCAGTATAAGGAAATTCGCACGCCTATATTTGAACATACGGAGCTATTTGCAAGAGGTGTTGGAGAAAGTACCGATATTGTCCAAAAGGAAATGTATACCTTTTTGGATCGTAAAGGAAGAAGTATTACACTTCGACCTGAGGGAACAGCTTCAACTGTAAGATCCTTTGTTGAAAAAAAGCTTTATGCTAATCCATCACAGCCAACTAAGCTTTATTATATCGGACCTATGTTCAGGTATGAACGACCACAAACTGGACGATTTCGTCAATTTGTCCAATTTGGTGTAGAAGCATTAGGAAGTAATGATCCTGCAATTGATGCAGAAGTGATTTCTTTAGCAATGAATTTATACCAAACACTTGGATTAAAGAGCTTAAAGCTAGTGATTAATAGCTTAGGTGATGCAGAAAGTCGTAAAGCTCATCGTGAAGCCCTAATAGCTCACTTTGAACCTAGAATTGAAGAGTTTTGTTCTGATTGCCAGACGCGTCTGAAGCAAAATCCATTGCGAATCTTAGATTGTAAAAAAGATCGTGACCATGAATTAATGGAAACAGCTCCATCCATTTTAGAATTTTTAAACGAAGATTCTAAGAAGTATTTCCAAAAAGTTCAGGATTATTTAGGTGCAAATGGAATCTCATTTGAAGTAGATCCTGGCCTAGTAAGAGGGTTAGATTATTATAACCATACCGCTTTCGAGATTATGAGTAACGCTGAAGGCTTTGGAGCTATCACAACTCTATGTGGTGGTGGGCGCTATAATGGATTGGCTCAAGACATAGGAGGCCCTGAAACACCTGGAATAGGTTTTGCTTTGAGCATTGAGCGTTTATTAGCAGCTCTTGAAGCAGAAAAAATTGAGCTTCCAATTACCTCATCTATTGACTGTTATTTGGTTACAATGGGAGATCAAGCTAAAGATCGTGCTGTTTCCTTACTTTATGAAATGAGAAATGCAGGTCTTATAGCAGAAAAAGATTATGAAGATAAAAAAATGAAGGCTCAATTTAAATCTGCTGATCGTCATCAAGCAAAATATGTGGCGGTACTAGGTGATGATGAGCTTGAAAGAAATATGATTGCCGTTAAAAATATGGAAACAGGCACTCAAGAAGAAGTCTCAATAGAAGAAGTTATATCATATTTAACATCTAAGTTATAAAGGAGAGGGATTACATGTTTGGCCGAACATATTATTGTGGTGAAGTTCCAGAGTCAGCAATTGGAGAAGAAGTTGTATTAAAAGGGTGGGTTGCTAAAAGACGCGATCTAGGAGGAGTTATTTTTATTGACCTTCGTGACCGTACTGGCGTTGTACAGGTGGTTTTTAACCCGGAGGTGTCAGAGGAAGCATTAGCGATTGCAGAGCGAGTTCGCAGTGAGTACGTACTAGATATAACAGGTAAGGTTGTAAGCCGTGATGAGGAAACAATTAATCCAAATGTATCAACTGGTACAATTGAGGTTATTGTGGAAAAAGTAACAATTATCAATGCGGCTAAAAACCCGCCATTTTTAATTGAAGATAAGTCAGAAGAGGTTTCAGAGGATGTTCGTTTAAAATATCGTTATTTAGATTTAAGAAGACCAGCATTGTTGAATACCATTCAAATGCGTCATAATGTGACAAAATCAATGAGAAGCTTTTTAGATGATAATGGCTTTTTAGATATTGAAACACCGATTTTAACAAAAAGTACTCCTGAAGGAGCACGCGATTATTTAGTACCTAGCCGTGTGCATGAAGGTGAGTTTTATGCATTACCACAATCACCTCAAATTTTCAAACAATTATTAATGGTTTCAGGTTTTGATAAATACTATCAAATTGCTCGCTGCTTCCGTGATGAAGATTTACGTGCTGACCGTCAGCCTGAGTTTACGCAAATAGATATTGAAGCTTCATTTATGAGTCAAGACGATATTATGTCGATGACAGAGCAAATGATGGCTAGAATCATGAAAGAAACGAAAAATGTTGACATTGAGTTGCCACTTCCAAGAATGACGTATGATGAAGCGATGGGACGTTACGGATCAGATAAGCCGGATACACGATTTGGTTTAGAGCTTGTCGATGTTAGTGAAATCGTTAAAGATAGTGGATTAAAGGTGTTTAACACGGTTGTGGCTAACGGTGGTCAAGTTAAGTCAATTAATGTAAAAGGTGCTGCTGAGAAATACTCTAGAAAAGATATGGATGCATTAGCAGAGTTCGTTGCACCTTATGGAGCAAAAGGATTAGCTTGGTTAAAAGTTGAAGAAGACGGCTTAAAAGGACCTATTATAAAATTCTTTACAGAGGAAGAACAGCAAGGTTTACTGCAAACACTCGATGCAACTATTGGAGATCTCCTTGTATTTGTTGCAGATAAAAAGTCAGTAGTGGCAGATTCATTAGGTGCTCTTCGCTCAAAGCTAGGAAGAGACTTACAATTGATCGATGAAAGCAAGTTTAATTTCCTTTGGGTTGTAGATTGGCCGTTATTAGAATATGACGAAGCAACAAAACGTTATTATGCGGCTCACCATCCATTCACAATGCCTGCTCGTGAAGACTTAGATCTTTTTGATACAGATCCAGGCAATATGAAAGCACAAGCATATGATATTGTTCTGAACGGCTACGAATTAGGTGGCGGATCTATCCGTATTTTCGAAAAAGATGTTCAGGAGAAAATGTTTAAGCTTTTAGGATTCTCAGAAGAAGAAGCAAAAGAGCAGTTTGGTTTCTTATTAGAAGCTTTTGAATATGGAACACCTCCACATGGTGGAATTGCACTTGGATTAGACAGATTAGTTATGCTTTTAGCAGGTCGAACAAATCTTCGTGATACGATTGCTTTCCCTAAAACAGCTAGTGCAAGTGATTTATTAACAAATGCACCAAGCACTGTTAGCGAAGCACAGCTCGAAGAATTAAATCTTGAAATACGTGACTAATTGTCAAGATCTTGAAATGAAAATTTGCTTATGATATTATCTCTATAACACAAAGTCCTGATGTGTTCGTTGTACACCTAGTTTTGACCTAACATTGTTTATACGGGAGCTTGAGTTTTCAGACAGAGTACATGCCTCTAACCTCGGATTGAGGACTTACAAACCTCTGGAATAAAGCACCCACCTGCTGAGTGCGGGATCAAAACGAGGGAAATGGCGACGGCACAATTGGGACTATTACATATGAACGAAGAAATTAGGGTCATTTCTCACAGTTATTTTAATAGTGAGGATGGCCCTTTTATAATTATTAATGGGTGTAATTAATACTTACTGTTTAATGCTATATTAAAATGATAGTGTAATGGAGCGGACTTCCTCTCCGCGGAAAGCAAGTGTCTGGAGCGCAATGGAACGAACCAATTTCTACGGTTAATTCTATTTAAGCAAAACTTAGTATGAAAAGGTGTCCTTTATAAAAATAAAAAAACGCTTGCTTTTCTATCGATGTATGTTATATTCGTTTTCAGGTAAAAATACTGTCATTATGCAAGATAACGAAATAGGTTAATAATTGGAGTGAGTTAGTTGCTACATCAATTTTCACGTAATGAACTGGCGATTGGTAAGGAAGGACTAAATATTTTAAAAAATAGCACGGTAGCTGTATTAGGAATTGGTGGTGTAGGTTCTTTTTCAGCTGAGGCTCTTGCAAGGTCGGGTGTGGGTCGACTTGTATTAGTTGATAAAGATGATGTTGATATTACAAATGTGAATCGGCAAATTCACGCATTAGTATCAACTGTTGGACAACCTAAAGTAGATTTAATGGCTGCACGTATTAAGGATATTAATCCTGAATGTGAAGTTATTTCTCTTAAAATGTTTTATACAGAAGAAACGTATGAGCAATTTTTTGATCAAAACTTGGATTATGTGATTGATGCTTCAGATACCATTTCTTACAAAATTCATTTAATGAAAGAATGTTTGAAGCGTAATATTCCCATGATTTCAAGTATGGGTGCCGCAAATAAAATGGATCCAACTCGATTTCAAATTGCTGATATTTCTAAAACACATACAGATCCAATTGCAAAAGTTATTCGAACTCGTTTACGTAAAGAAGGTATTAAAAAAGGTATTAAAGTGGTCTTTTCAGACGAAAGCCCGATCGTAATTCGTGAGGAAGTTCGTAAAGAAGTTGGTAATGATGCTGCACCGATAAGAAAGGCTAAAATGCCTCCATCTTCAAATGCATTCGTCCCGTCTGTGGCAGGGCTAATCATGGGTGGTCATGTTATTACAGAACTTTTGAAGGATATTAAAATGACAAGAGTGAAAGATGAAAAATAACAGCTAAGAGGTTGCGTTCATGCAGCCTCTTAGCTGTTAATGATAGTATTCCATTTTTAGATCTTCTTCCGATGTATTTTGTGCATGTTGAATTAAAACCATCAGCACTTTATATTCTCCTTCTAATTTATGTTTCCGCTCTATTAGTTTTTCATATCTGTCCACTAGCTCTTGATTTTTTTTATATAACGCTTGTTTTTCTTTTTGTAAATGGTTATTTTCTTCTTTCAGTGAAGAATAGCTTTCAGATATGTTATTTAATTGATTTAGATAGATAATACAGTCATTAATATTAATAAACTCACTTTGAGTTTGTACCCTTTTTGCTCTCACCAATAAGTTAGGGTCTTCATTGGGCTTATTGCTTGAAGTTTTATTGTTATGTTGATTTAATTTGCGTTTATTTTCCTTATATTTCTTTTTTGCTAATTCAATGTCATGCGCATATTCTTTTCGAACCTCTGCATTCCAACGATAGCTGCATGCCGCAGGTGTCCGGTTTATTTTATCCGAGATCTCATTAAACGCGGCAGTTTGAGTACTACCATCCTTTATATGTTTTACTACCGTTTTTGCTAGAAGCATATCTTCTTCGTGGGTCCACGCATCATGTCTATTTTTCACGATAACCTCCTTCGAGTTACTCGTTTTAACATGTTCGTTCCTTATCTTATTATTTCCTAGAAACTCATACTTATTCGAGTTCATAGATTCATATTTCATTCTTAGGAATGCTTATAACGCTGAGCTCCTTTTATTTCTTTACATCAGAATTCCATATATAATTAAATTAGAATTGTACTGGGGGTTTTAAAGTGAATGGAGAGCCACTTGCTTTTCGAATGAGACCGAAATCAATTGATGAGGTTGTAGGACAAAAAGATATCATTGGTGAAAAAACAAGTTTATATAAAATGATCAAAAACGGATATGTTCCATCCATGTTATTGTATGGAGAGCCAGGGGTTGGAAAAACGTCAATAGCTTTTGCCATTGCAGGTACGACTAGCATACCTTTTATAGCATTAAACGCGACAACAGCAGGAAAGAAAGATGTAGAAGCTGTTGTAGAAGAGACCCGTTTAACAGGAAAGGTTATCTTGTTTTTAGATGAAATTCATCGTTTTAATAAAGCTCAACAAGATTATTTACTTCCTCATGTAGAACGAGGTGACATTATTTTAATTGGTGCAACAACTGAAAACCCATTTCATGATGTAAATCCAGCGATACGAAGCCGATGCGGACAAATCAAGCAATTAACAAGATTAACTGTTGATGATATTGAATTGCTTCTTCAACGGGCGTTAAAAGATGAAAAAAATGGGTTAGGGATGATGAGTATCCAAATATCCGAGGAGCAAGTAAAAAAAATTGCTTATGGTGCTAATGGGGATGCAAGAAAATCTTTAACCTTATTAGAATCAATTGTTTACTCGTCCGCTAAAGAAGGGGATACCTATATAGTAGAGGATTCTATTATTAATGATCTGACAGGTAACACAGGTGTTTATGGTGATAAAAAGGGAACTCACTTTTATAATCTTCTTTCAAGCCTACAAAAAAGCATTCGTGGTAGCGATGTAGATGCGGCTTTATACTATTTGGCTCATTTACTTGAGACAGGGGATCTAATAGCCGTAAATAGAAGGCTAGTGGTGATTGCCTATGAAGATATAGGGTTGGCAAATACAGCTGTCGGAAACAATGTTTTGTCTGCTGTCATTGCAAGTGAGCGGTTAGGTCTTCCCGAGGCACGTATACCTTTATCTGTTGCGGTTGTTGAGATGTGTTTATCTTCTAAATCGAATTCTGCGTATAAAGCTTTGGATATGGCCATCGCAGATGTTCGAACAGGTAAAGTAGGGGAAATCCCGATGCATTTAAGAGATGGCCATTATGCTGGCTCAAAAGTGTTAGGACATGTTGGATATAAATACCCACATGATTACCCAATTGGAACGTTCGGCGGATGGGTGCAGCAAGAATACCTTCCAAGTAACTTAAAAGGAACTAAATATTACCAACCAATGGAAGCTGGTGAGGAAAAGAGATTATCAGCCATCTACTACAAGCTTGAGCAGTTTAAGAAGAATAATCAATAATATTTTTGATAGTAGATTAAATCATGTCCTAGCGATATAGTCGGTTTTAGTGTCTAATATCACCATCTATGCTATAATGGCTAATGGTAAAAGTTAATGAATTGAACACTTGCTTATACAGTAAAGGGTTTATTACTTATACAGGGGGACCCTTCGTTGAAATCTTATAAAAGAAATACTCTCGAACTTCTGTTAAAATGGTCGATCTTCTTTATAGGATTGTTTATTATGTCGTTTGGAATTGTTTTAACAATTAAAGCTGATTTAGGTGTTTCAGCTTGGGATGTTTTACACATCGGACTTTATAAACAGTTTGGGTTATCAATAGGTTCATGGACAATTATGATTGGTGGTCTCGTTTTATTTTCTGCTTCATTATTAACGCGAAAGCTTCCGCAGGTAGGGGCTTTTATCAATATGTTTACAATTGGAATATTTATTGACTTGTTTTTATACATCCCTGTTCTAAAAACTCCTGAATTCTTTTTAGGCAAAATGATGATGTTGTTAATGGGAATTATCATACTATGCTATGGAATGGGTTTATATATATCTGCTAAATGTGGTGCAGGTCCAAGAGATAGCTTAATGATAGCTCTGGTAAAAAAAACGGGAAAATCTATTACATTTATTAGAGCATGGATTGAGGTAATTGTTCTTTTTATTGGATGGCTCTTAGGAGGTCCTGTTTTCATTGGAACTGTGATTGCGACAATCTCACTGGGGTATGTAGCAGGAGTTATGATTCCTTTTTGTCAGAATACAACTAATTTATTATTTGTGAAATTACTTAATAAGAACCAATTTCAAACAAGTTTACTAGACCGTGGTATGTAGGGGGATTATTATGAAAATATCAACAAAAGGACGATATGGATTAACAATTATGATTGAGCTTGCTAGAAAGCATGGTGAAGGCCCAACTTCATTAAAAAGCATTGCACAGGCTCATGATTTATCAGAGCACTATTTGGAACAATTAATTGCACCTTTAAGAAATGCACGTCTTGTAAAAAGTATTAGGGGGGCTTATGGTGGTTATATTTTAGGTGATGAGCCTTCAAATATTACATCTGGGGATATTATTCGGGTTCTTGAAGGGCCTTTAAGTCCTGTTGAAGTATTAGAGGATGAAGAACCTGCAAAAAGACAGCTTTGGATTCGAATCCGTGACGCTGTAAAAGAAGTGTTAGATAATACAACGCTTGAAGATTTGGCTAGCTATACAGACGGAGATCAAGAGCCGTATATGTTTTATATTTAGAAACTTGTTAACCGACTAGATATTTAATAGGAAGGAGGTAGGGAAATGAAAAAAGTTTATTTAGATCATGCTGCAACTTCTCCTATTCACCCTGATGTTGCAGATCAAATGATGAAGGTGATGACTGATACGTTCGGTAATCCGTCTAGTATTCATTCTTTTGGAAGAGAAGCAAGGAGAATTCTTGATGAGTCAAGAAGAATGCTTGCAAATAGTATTGGTGCAAGTCCAGGAGAATTGATTTTTACAAGTGGTGGGACAGAAGCTGATAATTTAGCTATTATCGGAACAGCACTTGCCAATCAAGAAATCGGTAAACATATTATAACAACTGAAATAGAGCATCATGCAGTTCTACACACTTGTAAATACCTCGAGAAAATGGGTTACGATATTACTTACCTTCCTGTTAATGAAAGTGGATTAATTTCTGTAGATGACCTCAAGCAACACATAACAGACCAAACAGTGCTTGTTTCAATTATGTTTGGTAATAATGAAGTGGGTTCAATTCAGCCAGTACGTGAAATAGGAAAACTTCTAAAAGAATATCCTGCGTATTTTCACACAGATGCTGTTCAAGCTTATGGTATTGAAGAAATCAACGTCCAAGAGTTGGGGGTAGATTTGTTAACTGCATCTGCACATAAGATCAATGGACCTAAAGGTATTGGGTTCTTATATGCAAAGGCCGGAATTAAACTTCAGCCTTCATTATATGGTGGCGAGCAGGAGCTGAAACGACGGGCTGGTACTGAGAATGTTGCAGGAATTAGCGGATTCAGTCGTGCAGCAGAAATTGCTACATCCAATCGCGAAGGTAAGCGAGAAGAATTTATGAAATATAAGCAAGAAATGATCTCCATTTTTAAAGAACATGATATACAATTTGAAGTGAATGGTGAATTGAGTGGTTTACCTCACGTTCTAAATATTTACTTTCCAAAAACTCAAATTGAGTCTCTGTTAGTAAATCTGGATTTGGCAGGTATTGCTGCTTCAAGTGGCTCTGCTTGCACAGCTGGTTCTGTTGATCCATCTCATGTATTAGTATCTATGTTTGGAAAGGATTCGGATCGTATTATATCTTCTGTTCGCTTTAGTTTTGGTTTGGGCGTATCCTTAGAAGATATTAGATATGCTGCTTATGAAATATCAAAGATTGTAAAAAGAGTGACAGCTTAGAGTAACATGGAGGTGAATAATGGATGACAAAAGATCCTAAAGATATAAGAGTAGTCGTGGGAATGTCGGGAGGAGTTGACTCATCTGTTGCTGCTCTACGTTTAAAAGAGCAAGGTTATGATGTTATCGGAATTTTTATGAAAAACTGGGATGACACAGATGAAAATGGTGTATGTACTGCAACAGAGGATTATAATGATGTGATTGAGGTTTGTAATCAAATTGGTATTCCGTATTATGCAGTGAATTTTGAAAAGCAGTATTGGGACAAGGTATTCACATATTTTCTGGATGAATATAAAGCAGGTAGAACGCCAAACCCTGATGTGATGTGTAATAAAGAAATTAAATTCAAGGCATTTTTAGAACATGCCATGTCACTTGGTGCCGATTATTTAGCAACAGGTCATTATGCAAGAGTGGAATATCGAGATGGCGAATATAAAATGCTGCGAGGCGTTGATGAAAATAAGGATCAAACCTATTTTTTAAACCAATTAGGGCAAGAGCAATTGTCTAAAGTCATGTTTCCATTAGGAGATATTGAAAAACCTCTTGTGCGTGAAATGGCAAAGAAAGCTAATCTTGCTACTGCAACGAAGAAAGATAGTACGGGAATTTGCTTTATCGGTGAAAGAAACTTTAAAGAGTTTTTAAGTGGATATCTTCCTGCACAGCCTGGTATGATGAAGACCCTTGACGGAGAAGTGAAGGGAAAACACGATGGACTAATGTATTATACAATTGGTCAAAGACATGGACTAGGAATTGGTGGAAGTGGTGAACCATGGTTTGCTGTAGGTAAAGATCTAAAGAAAAATGTGTTATATGTAGATCAAGGCTTCCACAATGACTTACTATATTCTGATAGCATAACGGCAACAAATATGAGCTGGGTTTCAGATAAACAAGTAGCTGATTTAACATGTACAGCTAAATTCCGTTACCGTCAACAAGATAATGAAGTTACAGTCAAAATGATTGATGAAAAAACGGCTAAGGTAACATTTAAAGAACCGATTCGTGCTGTAACACCTGGACAAGCAGTTGTGTTTTATGATGGTGATACATGCTTAGGTGGCGGAACAATCGATGAAGTTTTCAAAAACGGTGAAAAATTATGGTATGTTGGGTAAGGGAGAAAAATTTGGTTTACTAAATGTTTCTGATACTAGAAGGGGTTGACACACAATGAGTCAGCCCTTTTTATCTGTATCCTATATATTTACTACATACTAGATAAAGGAAGGATTAAGATGGATATTAATCAACGTGGTATTGAAGCAATGCAAAAAGGAGAGTTCGAGGAAGCAGCAACTCTTTTCTCGGAGGCAATTGAGCAAAAACCGAATAACCCAATTAGTTATATTAACTTTGGTAATCTTCTTTCTGCAGTAAATGAACCAGAAAAGGCATTGAAATTTTATGAAAAAGCAATTGAAATAAATGAAGATTCTGCAACAGCTTATTATGGAGCAGGAAATGTCTACTTCAATCAAGAAAACTATGATGAAGCAAAAAATATGTATGAACAAGCATTAAAGAAAGGCCTAGATCAAGGTGATTTACACTTTATGTTAGGAATGTGTTTATTTAACCTTGGTCAAAACCGTTTAGCTCTTCCTTATTTTCAACGAGCAGTAGAGTTAAATGAAAATGATAGTGATGCAAAATTCCAGTATGGTTTATGCTTGGCGCAGCTTGAATTAATTGATGAGGCACTAGTGCAATTTGAAGAAGTAATCGAACTGGACGACCAACATGCCGATGCTTTTTATAATATAGGAGTAGCATATGCCTTTAAAGAAAATAGTGAAAAAGCAATTGAAATGCTGAATAAAGCATTAGAAATCCAGCCAGACCATATGTTGGCAGGACATGCATTAAAAATTATGAATGGAAATATGGAGAAATAAATTCTCTGAAGGGAGAGGCAAAAAAATGCAGGAGAGTGCAGATTTATTTGGAGAAAAAGAGCGCTATGTCAAAGGACTAGTTAAGGTTGTTATCTTTCATAATGAACAAAATCTTTATTCAGTGCTAAAAGTAAGAGTACATGAAACGAGTGAAGATATAGAAGATAAAGAAATAACTGTTACTGGTTACTTTCCCTTCCTGCATGAAGATGATACCTATACTTTTTTTGGGTCGTTTACAAATCATCCTAAGTTTGGACTTCAATTTCAAACCGAACATTTTCGAAAGGAAATTCCTCAAACAAAAGAAGGGATCATACAATATCTTTCAAGTGATCTTTTTAAAGGTATCGGAAAAAAAACAGCGGAAGCAATCGTTGAAAAATTGGGTGAATCCGCTATTTCGAAAATTTTACAAAACCCCTCCATTTTGGATGATATTCCTAAGGTGAATAAAGATAAAGCAAAACAATTGGTTGATGCGCTAATTTCTCATCAAGGTCTTGAGCAAATCATGATTGCGCTAAATCAGTTTGGATTTGGTCCACAGCTTGCGATGAAGATCTATCAAACTTACCAAGATGAAACATTAACCATCATTCAGGAGAATCCTTATCAATTGGTACAGGATGTAGAAGGAATTGGTTTTGTTCGCGCTGATGAGCTTGGAGAACACCTTGGTATTTCGGGAAAAAGTGCTGAACGTATTAAAGCAGCTTGTCATTACAATGTCGAGCACCTTTGCCTACAGGAAGGTCATGTTTATGTGACAACTGAGCAGCTAATTGTTAAAACAAAGGAGCTCCTTGATCACTCTAAGAAAGAAACCATTCACGAGTCTGATATTGCAAATGAGATCATTGCACTAGGTAAAGAGGGGAAAATGATTGTTGAAGAAAACCGTGCTTACCTTCCATCACTCTATTTTGCTGAACAGGGATTGGTGAAAAATATTAATAAGATCCTTGATCAAACAGAATATGAGGATTTATTTCCTGAATCTGAATTTTTATTATCTCTGGGGAACCTCGAGGAAAGAATGAATGTGCAGTATGCACCAACACAAAAAGATGCGATTCAGAAGGCGCTAATGTCACCAATGTTACTACTAACTGGGGGACCTGGTACAGGAAAAACAACCGTTATTAAAGGGATTGTAGAATTGTATTCAGATTTACATGGATGTTCTCTTGATCCTAAAGATTATAAAAAGGAAGAAACTTTTCCAATTGTACTTGTAGCTCCAACAGGGAGAGCAGCAAAACGTATGAGTGAAGCCACAGGAATGCCGGCGGTCACGATTCACCGTCTTTTAAAATGGAATGGTGCGGATGGTTTTGAACACGATGAAGAAAACCCGATTGCAGGCAAACTTCTGATCATTGATGAGGTCTCAATGGTTGATATATGGATTGCCAACCAATTATTTAAAGCTTTGCCTAAAGAAATTCAGGTTATCATGGTAGGCGATGAGGATCAGCTTCCTTCAGTTGGTCCTGGTCAAGTGCTTCGTGATTTATTGGCCTCTCAAGTGATACCAACGGTCCGTCTGACAGATATTTACCGTCAGGCAGAGGGATCTTCTATTATTGAACTTGCCCACGATATAAAGGAAGGTAGACTTCCACAAAATATTGCGGCACCAACTTCGGACCGTTCGTTTATTAGATGCTCACAAGTTCAGATGAAAGAAGTTATAGGTAAAATCATACAAAGTGCACTGAAAAAAGGATATACAGCGAGAGATATACAAATCCTGGCACCAATGTATAGAGGACCTGCTGGTATTGATCAGCTAAATAAATTACTTCAAGAGCTTTTTAATCCAAAAGCATCTGGTAAAAGAGAATTGAAGTTCGGGGATGTTGTGTACCGAAATGGTGATAAAGTGCTGCAGCTCGTGAATCAGCCTGATAGCAATGTATTTAATGGAGATATTGGAGAGATTGTATCCATTTTTTATGCGAAAGAAAATACCGAAAAAGAAGATATGATCGTAGTTTCATTCGATGGTAATGAAGTAACGTATACGAAACAAGATTTTAATCAATTTACGCATGCCTTTTGTTGCTCCATTCATAAATCACAAGGAAGTGAGTTTCCAATTGTGATTATGCCTATTGTTAAAGGATACTATCGAATGCTAAGACGAAACTTAATTTATACAGCAGTAACAAGAAGTAAAAAATCTCTTGTTTTATGTGGGGAGTTAGATGCTTTAGAGTGGGGCATTAAAAATAATGAAAGTTCCGAAAGACAAACAAGCTTAATGTTAAAGCTTGGAGCGGATCAAATAAAAGATCTAGAACTTGATGAATTACAAAAACAATTGCCATTCCCTCTTGAGGATGCAAATATTGGCATGGAAAACCTTACACCGTATGACTTTATGGAAGCTAGCGAAATATAAAAATGTTCGGAAAGGTGGAGATGACTTTGCGGACATTTTCTAAGCTAAAGGGACTTCCAGTATATTGTAGCAGTAGTGCGGACCTTCTTGGTCATGTAACGAATGTTTGCTTATCTTCTAAGGGATTTATATTCGGACTTATGATGGACGGCAAGGGCCTTTTTCAGCGTAATCGCGTTGTTCCTCTTGATTCAATTTATGCTGTAGGAGACAACGGCGTTATGGTTGAAGAAAGAGACAAGCTTCTATCATTACATGAAATGAAAAAACAATATACGTATAACACTTATGATGATCTTTGTAATAAAGCAGTTCTCACCAAAGAAGGGGAAAAGCTTGGATTATTAGAAGACGTATATTTTTCAGAAAAAATGGACACAATTGAGGCATACGAACTGACGGACGGATTTTTTGCTGACATCGCTGAAGGTAAAAAGGTGGTTAAGGCTTCCGGTGAACCACTATCGATTGGCAAAGATGCGATCGTCATTGAACTTTATTAAAAGAGGTGTGCTTAGATTGTTTTCATGTCCGAATTGTAGAAGTAAAGACCTTGGAAAGATCGGTGTAAACCAATATTATTGCTGGAGTTGCTTTATTGAACTATCTGTTTCAAAAGGAAAAATATTAACACATCAAGTTGAGGAAGATGGGACACTTAGCTCACTTGATGATTTATTTTCTGAGGATGAACGATCAATAAGCATGTAAAGGGGAGATTGGTCTTGAATCGAACTTTAACCTCATTAATAACTATGGGTGTAGGGGCAGCAGCATATCATTTATCACGTAATACAAACATGATGAATAATCGTTCTATGAAGAAAATGAGAAAACGTGTTATGAAAATGTTTTAATTGTAAGGAGCTGGCGAATTCGTCAGCTCCTCTTTTCTTAAAGATTACATGAACCTTGTACATAAAAAACGTAATCACCCTCCACAATAAATAAGAAAAAGGGGGAGTGACTATGAGAGACAATCAAATAAAATGGTTGTTGCGGATTACCATTTTATTATTAGGCTTGTTAACAGTATTTGTGTTTTTTAAGCTATATTCTATTTGGGCTCCGTTTTTTCTAATGTTTAAAGCTATTTTTATCCCTTTTCTTATTAGTGCATTTATAACATATTTACTGCATCCGGTCATAGAAAAGCTACATCGAACTGGAATGCCGAGACCCATTTCAATATTAATCATTTATTTATTATTTTTTGGTTTGCTAGGATACGGTTTTTATAAAGGTGTACCTGTATTGGTTAATCAATTACGAGATTTATCTGAAAACTTCCCACAGTTCCAAGCAACTTACAACAGATGGATTGATTCTATTCATGATCAAACAGACCGTTGGCCAGATGGAATACATGATCGAATTGAACGGATGTTTGAGCAGACAGAAGAGTGGTTAGCATTAACAATCGAAAAAGTGATCAATAGCTTAAGGAGCTTATTTGATTATGTGCTTCTTCTTGCGATTATCCCGTTTCTAGTTTTTTATATGTTGAAAGATTATGATCAAATTAAAAAAGCTGGTTGGTATCTTACCCCGCGAAGATGGAGAAATGAAGCGATTCAATTTCTAAAAGATATAGATCATTCATTAGGAAGCTATATTCGTGGCCAGCTGTTTGTTTGTTTGATCATTGGAACAGTTGCATTTTTATCTCTTTGGTTTTTTCATGTGAAATATCCATTAATACTTGGCTTATTAATTGGTGTAACAAATATCATCCCTTATTTTGGACCAGTGATTGGAGCGGTACCAGCCTTAATTATTGCTGCTACAATGTCAACAAAAACAGTCATTATAGTAGTGATCATCATTTTTGGGCTGCAATTTATAGAAGGAAATATTCTAGGGCCCTTAATAGTTGGGAAAAGCCTCCATATGCATCCAATCGTCATTATGTTAGCCTTATTGGCTGGTGGAGAAATAGCGGGTGTTGTAGGATTAATGCTCGCTGTTCCTATTGTAGTCATTTTAAGGGTTGTTATTGTTCACCTGGCACAATTTAGACGACAACATTGACATTTGAATAAGGCTTGTCTATAATTCTCGATAGTACAATAATGAAAAAACAATGAAGGAAAAAAGTACGTTGTGACCGCTTTAAAGAGAGGAATTTCCCTGGCTGAAAGAAATTCTAGAGTAAGGACAGCTGAAAGCTATTCCTAAGTGCAGAAAAACCTGCCGTCAAAACCACGTTACGGTTTTTAAAGTGATGGACTTTTGGTCCATAATCAGGGTGGTACCGCGAGCTAACTCTCGTCCCTGTGCAAAGAGGTAATTCTTTACACAGAGACGAGAGTTTTTTGTGTTAAGAAAATTCTAAAATAACACCTAATTTTAAGGAGGATACATATGAAACACTTACAATCTGCAGAAGTACGTCAAATGTTTTTAGACTTCTTTAAGGAGAAAGGTCATACTGTTGAACCTAGTGCATCTCTAGTTCCGCATGAAGATCCAACATTACTTTGGATTAACAGTGGGGTTGCCACATTAAAAAAATATTTCGATGGTCGTGTGATTCCAGCAAATCCGAGAATTTGTAATGCACAAAAATCAATTCGAACGAATGATATTGAAAACGTAGGAAAAACTGCTAGACATCATACATTTTTTGAGATGCTTGGTAATTTCTCAATTGGCGATTACTTTAAGGTAGAATCAATCGAATGGGCATGGGAATTCTTAACAGACGAAAACTGGATTGGGTTTGATCCTGAAAAATTATCAGTAACGATTCATCCTGAGGACAACGAAGCATTCGATATTTGGAAAGATAAAATTGGTATTCCTGAAGAGAGAATTATTCGTTTAGAGGGGAACTTCTGGGATATTGGTGAAGGACCTAGTGGACCAAATACCGAGATCTTCTATGATCGTGGTGAAGAATATGGAAATGACCCTGAAGATCCTGAGTTATATCCTGGTGGAGAAAATGAACGTTATCTTGAGGTATGGAACTTGGTATTCTCACAATTTAACCACAATCCTGATGGTACATACACACCACTTCCTAAGAAAAACATTGATACAGGAATGGGACTTGAGCGTATGGTCTCTGTCATTCAAAATGTACAAACAAATTTTGATACAGATTTATTCATTCCAATTATTAAAGCAACTGAGCAAATTTCAGGTGAAGAATACCGTAAAGATAAAGAAAAAGATGTGTCATTTAAAGTTATTGCCGACCATGTTCGAACAGTAAGCTTTGCGATAAGTGATGGGGCTCTCCCTTCTAATGAAGGTCGTGGATATGTATTGCGACGCCTGTTAAGAAGAGCGGTACGCTATGCAAAGCAAATTAATATAAACCGTCCATTCATGTATGAGCTTGTTCCAGTTGTTGCTGAAATTATGGTCGATTTTTATCCAGAAGTCAAAACAAAAACTGAATTCATTCAAAAAGTGATTAAAAATGAAGAAGAGCGTTTCCATGAAACATTAAATGAAGGGCTAGCCATCCTTAGTGAAGTAATCAAAAAGCAAAAAGAAAAAGGAAATAATGAAATTCCAGGAGAAGATGTATTCCGTCTATATGATACGTATGGATTCCCTGTTGAGTTAACTGAGGAATATGCTGAAGAAGAAGGCATGAAAGTTGATCATGCTGGCTTTGAAGAAGAAATGGGTAGACAACGTGAACGAGCTCGTGCAGCTATGCAAAAGGTTGATTCTATGCAGGTTCAAGGTGGCATGCTTGGAGAAATTAAAACGGAAAGTGAATTTGTTGGATACAATCAGCTAACTGTAAACAATTCAGAAGCTGTTGTGATTGTGAAAAACGGTGAAGTTGTTCAAGAAGCACACGAAGGTGAAGAAGTCCAAGTAATCCTTAATAAAACACCATTTTATGCTGAGAGTGGCGGACAAATTGCTGATGAAGGAACGCTTACTAGTGATAAAGCAATGATCAAAGTGAAAGATGTTCAAAAAGCTCCTAACGGCCAGAACCTTCATAATGTTATTGTAGAAAGTGGTACTCTTCAAACTGGAGATACTTTTACAGCCTCAGTTGCTGAAGAAAATCGTACTGGTATTGTAAAAAATCACACAGCAACACATTTATTACATCAAGCACTTAAAGATGTGCTTGGTACTCATGTAAATCAGGCAGGTTCGTTAGTAACAGTTGATCGTCTTCGATTTGACTTCTCACATTTTGGGCAAGTGAGCCAAGAAGAGCTGTCACGAATTGAACAGATTGTAAATGAGCAAATCTGGAAAAGTATTGATGTAAATATTGACTTTAAATCTTTAAATGAAGCCAAAGAAATGGGAGCAATGGCACTATTTGGTGAGAAGTACGGGGATATTGTTCGAGTTGTTCAAGTTGGAGACTACAGCTTAGAGCTATGTGGAGGATGTCATGTCGATAATACATCTTCAATTGGTCTATTCAAAATTGTAACAGAAACAGGTATCGGCGCTGGAACTAGACGTATTGAAGCTGTTACAGGAAAAGCAGCATATCAATATATGAATGAGCAATATGAAAAATTAAAAGAGGCTGCTGAGTTATTAAAAGCAAATCCAAAAGAAATTGTTTCAAGAATCAGCGGTTTATTACAAGATTACCGTGCACTTCAACGCGAAAATGAATCATTAACAACTAAGCTCGGAAATTTAGAAGCTGGTAGCATCGTTGATCAAGCTAAAACGATAAATGGAGTAACGGTACTAGCTGCAAAAGTTAATGCAAAAGACATGAACAGCCTGCGTGGCATGATGGATGACTTGAAAAATAAGCTCCAATCAGCTATTGTAGTTCTCGGAGCGGCTGAAGATGGAAAAGTAAACCTGATTGCTGGTGTTACAAAGGATTTAGTTGATAAAGGATATCATGCTGGTAAATTAATTAAAGAAGTAGCGGAACGTTGTGGTGGAAAAGGCGGCGGACGCCCTGACATGGCACAAGCAGGTGCAAAACAACCAGAAAAATTGGAAGAAGCGCTAAAACTTGTCGATGAGTGGGTTGATTCCGTTTTATAATTACGAAAAGTAGTGTAAAATGTAGGTAAGATTGGACAAGCAGATTCCGATTATGAATCTGAGAAAGAGGTGCGAACGGTGAGTTCATTTGATAAAACAATGAAATTTAATTTTTCTGATGAAACGGTCGAAACCAATGTAAATGAAGTTCTTTATACTGTATACGATGCGTTACAAGAAAAAGGCTATAATCCAATTAATCAAATTGTTGGATATTTACTTTCGGGTGATCCTGCCTATATTCCCCGTCATCGCGACGCACGGAATTTAATTCGCAAACTTGAGCGAGATGAATTAATTGAGGAGCTAGTAAAATCTTACTTACAAAAAAACCGAGAGGCATAATATGCGAATTTTAGGATTAGATTTAGGCTCAAAAACACTTGGAGTTGCTGTGAGTGATGAGCTAGGGTGGACAGCCCAGGGAATTGAGACGATTAAAATAAATGAGGAAAGTCGAGACTATAAATTAGGACGACTTGCTGAAATCATTGAGCAGCATAATGTAGAAAAGATTGTTCTAGGAATGCCCAAAAATATGAATGGGACAATAGGACCAAGAGCTGAAGCAAGTCAGCGATTTGCTGATATTTTGACAAAGAAATTTGGTCTGCCTGTCGTACTCTGGGATGAACGCTTAACAACAATGGCTGCTGAAAGAATGCTCATTTCTGCTGACGTTAGTCGTAAGAAAAGGAAACAAGTCATTGATAAAATGGCTGCTGTTATGATTTTACAAGGCTATTTAGATAGTCTAAATTAACAAAATATACTATGAGGTGAAAAAATGGATCACGGTGAAAAACAAATTACAGTAATTGATGAAAATGGAAATGAACAGCTTTGCGAGGTATTATTTACGTTTGAATCAGAAGAATTCAAAAAGTCTTATGTACTTTATTATCCAGTAGGCGCTGATGAAGATGACAGCGAAGAGATTGAAATTCATGCATCAAGCTTTAATCCCCATGCTGATGGAGAAGATGGTGATCTAGAACCAATCGAAACTGACGAAGAGTGGGACTTAATTGAAGAAATGTTAAATACGTTTCTGGATGAAGAAGAGGAAGAATAAAATGTTAGGGACAAAAGAAATCATTCTTTTGTCCCTTTTTCTTTGTTTTTTTTCGGATCATTGTGCTAATACTATGAATTTTCTCCTTGTCTTAAAAAAATTGCCGAAACATCATGAACATTGTAGTATAATAATTGGGATGAGAGGGGGATACAACATGTCTGATGATTCGAAAAAAGATACATTCCGCGAAAAGTTACTGGAAAAACAAAGTGAAGCGAAGGTTGTAAGAAAGATTGTTTTAACAGTATTCATCGTTCTTCTAATTGTTTTTTCAGGGGTAATCGGTGGCGGATATCTATATATTAAGTCTTCATTACAGCCGATAGATCCTAACGATCAAACAGCAATTGATGTCACTATACCGATTGGATCATCTGTTTCTAGTATTTCAAAAATATTAGAAGAGAGCGGCATTATTAAAGATGATCGAGTCTTTAAATATTATATAAAATTCAAAAATGAATCAGGTTTTCAGGCTGGTGACTATCAGCTATCAAAATCAATGACAATTACAGATATTATTTCAACACTAAAAAAAGGGAAAGTCATGGATGAGGCTGTTTTTCAAATTACCATACCCGAAGGAAGACAACTTACAGAGATTGCCTCTATTATTGCAAACAATACACCTTATACAGAAAAAGAGGTTTTATCCACTCTAACGGACAAGACTTTTATTGATTCAATGAAGGCAAAATATCCAGACTTATTAACAGATGATATTTATCAAGAGAATATTAAGTATGCTTTGGAAGGATATTTATTTCCTGCAACTTACCCATACTATACAGAAAAACCAACATTAGAAGAAGTTCTGGAACCAATGGTACAAAAAATGAGTGAAGTTGTAGCAAAGTATATTCCGCAATTACAGGAAAAAAATATGACTGTGCACAGATTAGTTACAATGGCTTCATTAATTGAAGAAGAGGCAACAGAAAAAGCTGATCGTGAAAAAATATCAAGTGTATTTTATAATCGAATGGAAATAAAAATGCCATTGCAAACAGATCCGACGGTGTTATATGCATTAGGAGAACATAAAGATCGTGTATTATATGCCGACTTAGAGGTGGATTCACCTTATAACACCTACCAAAATCGTGGATTACCTCCGGGACCGATTGCAAATGCCGGAGAAGTTTCATTTATCGCTGCGCTTAACCCGGAAGAAACAGACTTCTTATACTTTCTTGCTACAAAGCAAGGAGACGTCATTTTTACTAAGAGTCTAGATGAGCATAACAAAGAAAAAAATAAGCACATTACAAATCAATAGAGGAAAAGACAGGGATCGTGAATTAACTATTCGCTTTCCCTTTCTTATTGTGGTAAAATATATCGAGTTGTTAATTGAAACCAAAATTTTAATAAATGCTAAAACAAGAGTTCTCATGTATGGGGCTCTTCTTTTCGTGATTTGATATCATCTTAGTTTACATTAGCGCTATATGACTCTTGCAGGTATAAGTCGATCTTCCTCAAGTTTTCAGTTGGCGCTTTAAATCTGCAGGAGGGCAACATGTTACCTAATGACGTGATCATGTATGTGGAGAACTTAATTCCTGAAAGTCCACAATTTGTTAAAGAAATAGAACAATATGCACAAGAGCATGAAGTACCGATAATGGAGAAGATAGGGATAGAAGTACTTTTATTGCTTTTATCTATGCAAAAGCCAACGAAAATTTTTGAAATTGGAACGGCTATCGGATATTCAGCTATTCGTATGGCACTACAATTGCCACAAACACAGATTATTAGTGTTGAAATGGATGAAGAACGCTTTGAAGTAGCTCAACAAAATATTAAACATCTTGGACTAGAGAATAGGATTATCACCTATCTTGGAGATGCCTTAACACTAGCTGATGAGATAGAGAAACATGGTCCATTTGATGCTATGTTTATAGATGCTACAAAAGCTAAATATAAGAAGTTTTATGATTTATATGAACCAATGCTGTCTAAAACAGGGATGATTTATACGGATAATGTGTTATTTAAAGGAACCGTTGCAAGAGATCGTTCAGAACTGAGCACAAGAAGACAACGTACACTTGTTAGGAAATTAGATGAATATAACAAAATGTTGTCTACGTTAGAAGGCTATGAAACAACATTCATTCCAGTTGGAGACGGAATTGCCGTAACTAGAAGAAAATGAAAGGTAACGAGGTGGTTGGAAAATGACTAAACCAGAATTATTAGTAACACCAAAACAAGTAGACGATATTCTCCCTTTAATTCATGCTGGTGCAGATGCATTTGTTATTGGTGAACAAAAGTTTGGTCTTCGACTTGCAGGTGAATTCTCACAAGACCAAGTGAGAGAAACAATTAATATTGCTCATAAACATAATAAAAAAGTGTACGTTGCAATGAATGCGGTTTTTCATAATGAATCAATAGAAGAGGTTGAAAAATATTTATCCTTTTTAAATGAGATTAAGCCAGACGCTGTTATTTTCGGTGATCCAGCTGTGCTAATGGCTGCTAAAGAGGTAGCTCCAGAGTTAAAACTCCATTGGAATACTGAAACAACAGCAACTAACTGGTATACATGTAATTATTGGGGAAGAAAGGGTGCAAAACGCGCTGTACTTGCAAGAGAATTAAGTATGGATGCTATTGTGGAAATAAAAGAGAATGCAGAAGTTGAGATTGAAGTACAAGTTCATGGCATGACTTGTATGTTCCAATCTAAACGAAATCTTTTAGGAAACTATTTTGAATACCAAGGTAAAGCATTGAAGGTAGAAAAACGTGATCAGAACGAATCAATGTTTCTATTTGATCCAGAACGAGATAATAAGTATCCGATTTTTGAAGAAGTGAATGGCACACATATTATGAGTCCAAATGATATGTGTATTATTGATGAGCTCGGAGAAATGATTGATGCAGGTGTTGATTCATTTAAGATTGATGGAGTTCTTCAAACTCCTGAATATATTATTGAAGTAACAAAAAAATACCGAAAAGCAATTGATCTTTGTGTTGAGAATAATGCTGAATATGAAGAGGTAAAAGATACGTTATTGGAAGAAATAGAAGAATTACAGGCGAAAAACCGTCCTTTAGATACAGGATTTTTCTTTAAAGAAACAGTGTACTAATTCTTTTATAAAATGAACAAAGGAGTGAAAAAAGTGACTGCAGTTATTGATAAAATTTCAGAAATCGTTGATGGAAAACGAGTCATTACGAAAAAACCAGAATTATTAGCACCCGCTGGTAATTTAGAAAAATTAAAGATCGCTGTTCATTATGGTGCGGATGCGGTTTTTATTGGTGGACAAGAGTATGGTTTACGTTCAAATGCAGGTAATTTCTCCTTAGAGGAAATGGCAGAGGGTGTACAGTTTGCCAATAAATATGGTGCTAAAATTTATGTAACAACAAACATATTTGCACATAATGAAAACATTGACGGTCTCGATGAATATTTAATGGGGCTTCAAGGTGCAGGTGTAACAGGAATCATTGTAGCTGATCCATTGATTATCGAAACATGTCGTCGTGTTGCACCAAAGCTTGAGGTACATTTAAGTACTCAGCAATCTCTTTCAAACTGGAAAGCAGTTCAGTTTTGGAAAGAAGAAGGACTCGAGCGTGTTGTGTTAGCTCGTGAGACTAGTGCAGTAGAAATTAAGGAAATGAAAGAAAAGGTTGATATTGAAATCGAAGCGTTTATCCATGGTGCAATGTGTATTGCCTACTCCGGTCGTTGTACTTTAAGTAATCATATGACTGCACGTGACTCAAATCGTGGTGGTTGTTGTCAATCTTGTCGATGGGATTATGATCTCTTTAAGTTGAAAGATAATGAGGAAGTAGCTTTATTTGAAGAAAAAGATGCACATTTTGCTATGAGTCCAAAAGATTTAAACTTAATTGAATCAATTCCTAAGATGATAGAGCTAGGAATTGATAGTCTGAAAATTGAAGGTCGAATGAAGTCTATTCATTATGTAGCTACAGTAGTTAGCGTTTATCGCAAAGTGATTGATGCATACTGTGCAGATCCTGATAACTTTAAAATTGACCCAGAATGGCTAAAAGAGCTGGACAAATGTGCAAATCGCGAAACTGCTTCTGCTTTCTTTGAAGGCGTTCCTGGTTTTCAACAACAAATGTTTGGTAACCACAGCAAAAAAACGGAATATGATTTTGCTGGACTTGTATTGGATTATGACAACGAAACGCAAATGATTACACTGCAGCAGCGTAATCATTTTAAGCCTGGTGAAACAGTCGAATTCTTCGGTCCAGAAATCGATAACTTTACACAAAAGATTGAGAAGATTTGGGATGAAGATGGAATAGAGCTTGATGCGGCCCGTCATCCATTGCAAATTGTGAAATTCAAAGTGGATAAACCAGTCTTCAGAAACAACATGATGCGAAAGGGGTTCTAATACAAATGGCAAAAAAACCGGTTGTCATTGGGGTTGCTGGAGGCTCAGGTTCTGGTAAGACGAGCGTAACTAAAGCAATCTACGAACATTTTAAAGGACACTCAATTTTAATGCTTGAACAAGATTTCTATTATAAAGATCAAAGTCATTTACCCTTTGAACAAAGGTTAAATACAAACTATGATCATCCCTTTGCTTTTGATAATGATTTATTGATTGAGCATTTAAATATGTTACTACATCATGAAGCCATTGAAAAACCGGTTTATGACTATAAATTGCATACAAGATCTGAAGATGTTATTGTAGTAGAGCCAAAGGATGTTATCATCTTAGAAGGAATCCTTATCCTTGAGGATGAACGTTTACGTGATTTAATGGATATTAAGCTTTTCGTCGATACAGACGCAGACCTTAGAATTATTCGACGCATCCTACGTGATATAAAAGAGCGTGGGCGTTCTATTGACTCAGTTATTGAACAATATATTTCTGTCGTCAGGCCCATGCATAATCAATTCATTGAACCTACGAAAAGATATGCAGATATTATCATCCCTGAGGGTGGACAAAATATGGTTGCAATCGACTTAATGGTAACAAAAATTCAAACAATTCTTGAACTAAATGCAATTTTGTAATAACATAGCATAGATAAAGTCTACTGTGATCATATTATGTATAGGTAATCATTTTCTTTTTTTATGTGAGGATTTGATAGGTGAAGGGCACACACATTGTTGCCCTTGCTTTTTTACATACTATCAAGTGAATACGATGCCTGATAATATCAGACGAAATTATGCTTCAACATCTTTCTTACTTAAGGCAATGAGATGCCTTAGCTTTACATATTTATTTTCATTAAAGATAAAGAAAGTAACAAGCATGAATGATTCAGTACGACGGGGAAGTCTACTAGAAGGAGTGGAACAAACATGGCACAAGAAAAAGTTTTTCCTATGACTCAGGAAGGTAAAGATAAGCTTGAGCAAGAGCTTGAATATTTGAAAACGGTTAAGAGAAAAGAAGTAGTAGAAAGAATTAAAATTGCGCGTAGCTTTGGAGATCTATCTGAGAACTCTGAGTATGATTCTGCAAAAGAGGAACAAGCTTTTGTTGAAGGCCGTATTACAACATTAGAAAATATGATCCGAAATGCAAAAATCATCGAAGGTGAAGCAGATACAAGCTCCGTTTCTTTAGGACGAACTGTTACATTTACAGAGCTTCCAGACGGTGAGGAAGAAACATACACAATTGTTGGTAGTGCTGAAGCTGATCCTTTTGAAGGTAAAATTTCAAATGATTCTCCAATTGCCAAAAGTTTATTAGGTAAAAAGGTTGATGATGAAGTAACTGTTCAAACACCAGGCGGAGAAATGCTTGTTAAAATTGTGAACATTAGCTAATAAAAGGTTTATATACGAAACACCTCGTCCAAAATGGAGACGAGGTGTTTTTTATTTAATGGTGCATTATACCGTTATAAATGGGATCTATAAACACCTACAGGAGGTTTTTATGAATCCAAATAGAAGAATGCTTGTATTAGGTATTTTCTTTATATTAATGCTATGTGCTATTTTATACAGGTTAGCGGATATCCAATTAATTCACACAGAATCATTTTCGAAAAAGGGAGTAAATCTTGTTCAGGAAAGTGTGAATCAAAGAACACAGGAAGTTGTTATTGATGACGGTAGAGGTCGCTTCGTGGACCGAAATGGAGAATCAATTCAAAAACACGCAGAACCTTCGCTTGTATTATTTCCCTTTTTAAAAGAAATTTCATGGCCGGCAGAGGAACTGTCTAATATTGTTAACATCTCAAGTAATGAACTAAAGGGACTAGTTTCAGATACAAAAGAGCCAGTGGTCCTGTCTAAAGACGATGGAGTAAAATTAACAAAAGCAGAATTAGAAAAAATAAATAAACTTGAGATACCTGGAGTGTTTGGGATATATCGACAAACCCTCTTAGACGAATCATTAGGTGAGCATATAATTGGAATTACCGGAGAAAACGCTGAACGCCTGAGGGAAAAGTATCCAGATCGTACTGACTTATCTTATAAAACAAAAATTGGTGTAACAGGGCTTGAAAAGGCATTTGATGAATTCTTATTGCCAGATGCAGAAACAAAGCTTCTATACCATGTTGATGGAGACGGTCATCCTTTATTTGGAATTAATGTAAAATACATTGCTGACTCAAATCCTTTTTATCCTGTAACCGTTCAAACGACAATCGATAAAAATATACAGGAGATGGCGGAAAAAGTATTGGATCAACAAAAAGTTGAAAAAGGTGGACTTGTTTTACTGGACATTGAAAATAATGAGATTTTGTCAATGGTAAGTAGGCCAACATTAAATCGTTCTGAATCAAGTACGTTAACAAATTATATGTTGCAACCTCTTTTTCCTGGTTCAGTATTTAAAACTGTCATTTCTGCAGCAGCAATTGAATATGGTTTAGATGATGCTACAAGACAATTTAATTGTAGCTTAAATTTATATGGAGAAGATGATGGTGGTCAGGATGATGGACAACTTTCTTTTGAAAGAAGCTTCGCAAAAAGCTGTAATTATACTTTTACAACTTTAGCAGAGGAATTAATGGAAAAAGATAAAAATGTAATTGAAAATACAGCGGATAAATTAGGATTAATCGGTCCAGTTGGCTGGAGTGGTGAAGTATTCCATTATGAAAATTTTAAACAGCTACCTGATGAAAAAACAGGTAATATTTGGGGAGATGAAAAAGATAAAAGTGTAGAAAAAGCTATTGATCAAACGGCTATTGGTCAAAAAAATGTAAAAATTACA
The DNA here is from genome assembly GCF_048059995.1 of Metabacillus sp. YM-086. Taxonomy (NCBI): domain Bacteria; kingdom Bacillati; phylum Bacillota; class Bacilli; order Caryophanales; family Bacillaceae; genus Metabacillus; species Metabacillus sp. YM-086. The sequence goes on from NZ_JBLUOI010000007.1 coordinate 117,807, forward strand.
CCGCTAGCTATCGCAAATATGATGGCAACAATCGCAAGAGGCGGTCAGAAAGAACAAATAAAAATCGTAAAAAATATATTATATAAAAATGGAACTAATATGTTCTCATTTACGTCTAATTCTTTAGGAGGAGAAAAACTTTCACCAATTACTGCATCTAAGCTACAAAAACTTCTTCGATTAGTCGTCACAGACCCTGAGGGGACAGGTAGAAGGTTTCAAGCTTCTTCTTTTGAGGTATCAGGTAAATCAGGAACAGCACAAACAGGGAAAAAAGATGAGGATGGTCACACATTATACAACAAATGGTTTGCGGGCTACTTTCCATCTTCTAATCCTAGATATGCACTGGTCGTAGTTGAAATGGATACAACAAGTGCTGAGGCCGGTACAAATGCAGCATTTTATGATGTTGTAGAAGAGATGTCTAAAATTGACGAACGAAAAAACTAGTTTAGGAGTGGAAATCCTTGGGATTAAGCTTTATGATACGACTAGATAGAAAATAGTACTAATGCTAGAATAAAGACTGAAGGTTTGAGGGATAAAGGAGTGTAGGGCATTGAGTAATCAACATTTAAACAGCTCTCGTTATGAAAAAAGAGATAAGAAAAGAAAAACAAATATAGTACTAAACACTTTAATTGGTATTGTATTAGTCCTGATTTTTGTTATTGGCTCTCAACTTATCTTGGGTGCAAACCAAACTGAAAAAACAGCTAAATACAATGAACAACCAGATATACAAGTAGCTAGTGAAGAAAATAAAGCTGAAGAGGAAAACCCTGATACCGATAAAGAAGAAAATCAAAAAGAGAATCAAGATAAAAACACCGAAGATGGTAGCGAGGAAGCAAAACAGAAAGAAACTGATGAAAACATGGATCAAAAAGAAGGAACTGAATCAGAAGAAGAAGATTCATTTGATGAAGCAACTATTACCGAGGGAGATCCAGAATCAGGTATTGCAGAAACAATTGAAAGTTCTGGATGGGAACCAATTGGGACTTCTCAATCAGAGCCGCATTCAGCAAACTATACTAAGGGTTCACAGGATTGGAATGAGATGACAAAGGCTTTGAGCTATGCAACAGGTATTCCTGAATCAGATATGATTATTTGGTATCTTGGTAATAATGGTGGACCAAATGATGCAGCAGGAACAATTTCACCAAAAGATCAATCTGTAAAATATAAAGTGTATATTACATGGGTTGAGAATGAAGGCTGGATGCCAACAAAAATTGAAAAATTACAATAATAAAAAAGGATGTTTATACGGTTAATTGTGACCGTACAAACATCCCTTTTTAATTATTAAAAGTTTGCTTTAAAATGAACAACAGCACTATAAAATTTTTTCCCTTCCTCGTTCACGTGCATCTGATGTGATACAGAGTGAACATGTAACAAAATAGCTTGGTTATGAACAATTTGTTCATTTATTTTCTTCTCAAGGTCTTTTATCGTATGTCCCTCAAAAAATTCTATCTTATCTTTAAGTAAATCTAATTGTAAATTCATTCATATCCACCTCAAAACTAGTTGATTTTATCTACCATAAATAGTACCAAAAGAGTAGCTTCAACACCATAATGATGATGCTAGACCTGTTTGACCTTGCTTTAAGGACTCGAAATGGGTAAACTCTATTAGGAGACTTCATAACTACATAGCATAATGTTTATAGATACACAAGGAAGGAATGAAATGAAATGAAAGTTGCGATTATTGGAGCGATGGAAGAAGAGGTTACCATCCTAAGAGATAAACTGGATAACAAAGAGCAGCAAGTGATAGCTGGAAGTGAATTTACAAAGGGGCTTTACAAAGGGATTGAAGTTATTCTTTTAAAATCCGGAATTGGAAAAGTAAATGCAGCATTAAGTACTACTTTGCTTTTGGATCGTTATCAGCCTGATTACGTTATTAATACCGGATCTGCAGGTGGATTTCATTCTTCATTAAATGTAGGAGATGTTGTTATTTCTACTGAAGTTCGACACAACGACGTTGATGTTACAGCATTCGGTTATGAGTATGGACAAGTACCAGGACTACCTGCAGCATATACTCCTGATGCTAAGCTTGTTGAAATTGCAACAAAAAAAGCAGAAGAAATAACAGACATACAGGTAGCAAAAGGATTGATTGTAACAGGTGACTCTTTTTTAAGCGATCCAGATAAAGTTGAGTTTATCCGAAGTAAATTTCAAGACCTATATGCCGGTGAAATGGAAGCTGCTGCAATTGCTCAGGTATGTCATCAATTTGAAGTACCTTTTGTAGTGATAAGAGCACTATCTGATATTGCGGGTAAAGAATCTAATATCTCTTTTGATCAATTTTTAAATCAAGCTGCTAAGCACTCAGCTAATTTAGTCTTAAAGATTGTTGAGTCCATTTAAAGAAGACGATCATGAATATTCGTTCATGATCGTCTTTTTTATAGGTTCCCTTATTTGGATTTATTTACTTGATTAATAGTCTACTAGTCTGTGTTATTGTGTTTGTATAACACTTTTAGTAGGTGATGAAATGACTAAGAAAAAGCTACAAGCACTTATGATGGATTTTAAGCACTATGCCTTTATTCTATTAGCTGTAAGTGTTTTCTTATATATTGGCGTTGTACTTCCTGACGAGGGAAAACAAGAACTATATGACACTATCCTAATGGTTACTACTGTATTGTTTTTAATTGGATCTTTCCTATGTTTTAAAAAGTCATTACATTTTAAAAAACAGTTAGATGAAATAGAGGAACGTTAAAAACCGATCTTTAAATGGATCGGTTTTTTTGTTATAGACTGTTCATATCGAGGTTAATTTTCAGAAAATATAAACTTTAATAAATGTAAGAAATGTTGTTTACAGAAATGGAAATTGTGGATATAATTACCATTGTAATAAATAAACTTAAGGAGGTCGAAGAAAATGATCAAATGTATTGCTGTATCGAAAAAACAAGACAACAAAATAATAAAAGATCTACTCGACCGCACTGGTGTATCTCAATAGTAGTTTATTTTTACATTTCATGATAAAAGTAACCACACGCCACAGGTTGATAGGTTTAACTTGTGGCGTTTTATATGTCTTTATTTCGTCACAGGTTGCCCCTGTGGCGTTTTTATTTACTTTTTTCAGTAATTATGGAGGATCGTTAAGCATTAGACGTTCTTCAAGTACCCATGTGTTCTTACTTCCTACCTTTACTGTTAAAGAAAATAAAAGACTCCTACAAAGGAGTGTCCTCTTAAAGATTTGGCAACCTGTGTAAAGACAGCAAGAGGTGTTAAATGCTTTAAAGGAGGTGATACACATGACAATTAACTTATTTTTTATCACATTGACCCTTTCAGTTTCAAAAAGAAAAAATTCAAAAAATGATGTTGAAAGAAATCAAGAGATCCAAAAAAGAATGGATGAAATGAAAGAAAAACAATTTGGAGTTTATCGTGAAATGTAATTAAAACAACTTACTAAAAATTTGGAGGCGATGAAAATGATGAAGATTGAACTATTACTACATTTAACTGTTGAGAAGGACACTGCCTAGCTAAGTAGTAAATAAAAATGAAAAAGAGAAGGGGACCTCCCTTCTCTTTTTATGTTACTTTTATTTTTCCTTTAATCGGTTTCTCTTCTCTTTTTCAGCTCGGTAAAATTCGTGGAACATCTTCATTAAAGCTCGCTTTTCGATTCTAGATACATAGCTCCTTGATATACCTAATTCTTTTGCAATCTCACGTTGAGTTTTTTCCTTTTTAAGATCAAGACCAAACCTGCCAACAATAACTTCTCGTTCTCTTCCGTCAAGAATATCAATATATTCCTTAACCTTTTCTAGTTCCATATTTAGTTGGATTGTTTCAATTACATCTTCATTTTCAGATTTCAACACGTCAATTAAACTAATTTCGTTACCCTCTTTATCTTGACCGATTGGATCGTGTAAGGAAACGTCTTTTTTGGTTTTCTTTAATGCCCGTAAGTGCATCAAAATTTCATTTTCAATACATCTAGCCGCATACGTGGCTAATTTTGTTCCTTTACCTTGTGAGTAGCTTTCTATTGCTTTTATTAAGCCGATTGTTCCAATTGAAATTAAATCTTCCGAGTCTTCCCCGGTGTTTTCGAATTTTTTTACAATATGGGCAACGAGACGCAAGTTGTGTTCAATTAAAAGATTTCTTGCGTATTCATCACCCTCAGACATTTTTTCTAAATACTTCTTTTCGTCTGACGCAGACAAAGGCTGTGGAAAGGCATTATTTTTCACATAAGATACTAAGAACACTAATTCTTTAACAAAAAAGCCAAGTGCTGTTATGAGCCCTGTCATACCTCCACCTCCAGTAATACTTTATGTAGGCAAGTGCCTATAAGTCATGTGTATGTAAGTAGAGGCTTGTTCGTGTCTGTACACATAAAAAAGCCAATAATAAGTTTTAACAGAATATTTTTTTGGACGATTTATGGATAGTAGCCTAAACGATATGGGTGGAATGTTCATATTTATAAAGTAGTTAACATCATAGAGGGAGGAAATAAGGATGTACGGATATTCACCATATGGACCGGCACCATACCCATATTACGCAAATGCAGCAGGGGGAACTGGATATGGGTATGGGTATGCATTTATCGTCGTGCTGCTAATCTTACTTTTGGTTATTGGTGGAGGTTACTATTATTACAACTATTATAAGTAAAGTGATGAACCCCCAGCACGATGGGGGTTATTTCATGTACCCTTGATAAATAATGATAGTGGTACCTGTGAACTAATGGTATAATAACATTCACAAATTAGAAGATACATAATAAGAATGCGTGTAGTGTGAAATTTGATTGGATAACATAGTAAGAGCAAAGATAAAAAAAGAGCCGTCTAAGCGGCATGTAGAAGCTTATGAAGAAGCTTTTAATACATGTCCCAAAGAACGGCGTTTAATTTCCATTATAATTAGTTCTATAAAATCATCATTTAGTTTCATTTCAGTTGCTTTAAAATACGATTCAATTAATAACTCGTCAGAAAGTTTGCGCATGTTGGGTGGCCAATTAAGTTGGCTCTACACCTCCTAACATTTTTCATATCTTTTAAAGGTGAAGCAGTCATTCAATCTTGCTTAATTAGTCATTGTTAAAATGTTATATTTTGCTATTGATTTAAATCTAACATGAATAATTTGTGAGAACAACCGTTCTGTTATCCACATTTAATAGTGGATAAATTGTGGGTATGTTGTTTATAAGGTGGATAAAATGAGGTATTTCAAGGGGGATAATGTGTATAATATTATCCACACCTGTTGAAGAGGGTCGGAATTTGTCGAAAAGTTTTTGATATTTTTTCTAGCTTTTGTACATATACTTTAATTTTGTTTTGAAAGTATGTGTCAAATTCGTTATGATGTAAGATGGCAAAAAAATGAATAATGAGGTGTCAAAACTCATGCTACAGTTATTTTTACCAGGTGAATATGTAAAAAGTATTTTTCATATTTCTCCTAAGAAATTAAAAGATAGTGGAATAAAGGGAATTATTACAGACTTAGATAATACACTTGTCGAATGGGACCGCCCAAATGCAACTCCACAGTTGCTCCAATGGTTTAAAGAGGTAAAAGATCTAGGAATGAAGATTACAATTGTTTCCAATAATAACGAACAACGTGTAAAGGCATTCTCGGAGCCTCATTCAATCCCTTTTATATATAAGGCTAGAAAACCAATGGGCAAGGCATTTTTAAAAGCTGTAAGGGATATGAACTTAAAAAAAGATGAAGTCGTTGTGATTGGTGACCAGCTTTTAACAGATGTGTTAGGTGGAAACCGTAATGGCTTTCAAACGATTTTGGTCGTTCCAGTTGCTTCAACAGATGGTTTTTTCACAAGAATTAATCGCATGATAGAACGGAGAATCATGGAAAACTTGAAGCGAAAAGGTATGATTCAATGGGAGGAATAAAAACGTGTCAGAGCAACAATTTTCATGTATAGGTTGTGGAGTAGCCATTCAAACCGAAGACTCTAAGATTTTGGGGTATGCTCCACCGAGTGCATTAGAAAAAGAAGAGATCATTTGCCAAAGATGTTTTCGCTTAAAAAATTATAATGAAATACAGGATGTTTCACTTACAGATGATGATTTTTTAAAGATTTTACATGGCATAGGTGAAACAAATGGATTAATTGTAAAAATTGTTGATATATTTGATTTTAGCGGAAGTTGGTTGCAAGGAATTCAACGCTTTGTAAAAGGTAATCCAATATTATTAGTAGGAAACAAAAGTGATATATTACCGAAATCAGTTAAAAAACAAAAGCTGATCAATTGGATGAAGAGAGAAGCAAAGGAATTAGGCTTAAAGCCAATCGATGTTTGTTTAGTAAGCTCTGCAAGAGGCCACGGTATTAGAGAGGTTGCTGAATTAATTGATGAATACCGTGATGGACAAGATGTGTATGTAGTAGGCTGTACAAATGTTGGAAAGTCGACCTTTATTAATCGAATGATTAAAGAAGTAGCAGGCGTCAATGATGTCATCACAACTTCACATTATCCAGGTACAACATTAGATTTGATAGAAATTCCACTGGACAATGGGGCATCTTTATACGACACTCCAGGAATCATTAATCACCACCAAATGGCTCATTATGTTGATAAACGCGATTTAAAGCTTTTAAGTCCAAAAAAAGAAATCAAACCAAAAGTTTTTCAATTAAATGAAAGTCAAACATTGTATTTCGGTGGGTTGGCTCGACTGGATTATGTAGCAGGTGGAAGAGAAGCATTGGTTTGCTATATTCCGAATGAATTAACAATCCATCGAACAAAGCTAGAAAATGCAGATTCTTTGTATGAAAAGCATGCAGGAGAATTATTAACACCACCACGAAAAGAAGAGGTTGAAACCTTTCCGAAACTAATTCCTCATGAATTTTCAATTAGTGAAGGGAAAACAGATGTGGTCTTTTCAGGTTTGGGGTGGGTGACTGTTAATAATCCTGGAAAAAAAATCGTTGCCTATGCCCCAAAGGGAGTTAATGTTACGTTAAGAAAATCATTAATTTAATCGGGGAGAGATGATAGATATGGGGAAGTTATACGGTTTAATTGGGTGTCCGGTTGAGCATTCGATGTCACCAGCTATTCATAATGATGCATTCAAAGAAAATAATTTAGATGGTCATTATCATGCGTTTCATGTTGAGCCAGACCGTCTAGAAGAAGCTGTTCAAGCATTGAAAACCCTTGATATTAAGGGGTTTAATGTAACAATTCCACATAAAATATCAATTATTCCTTATTTAGATCAACTGGATGAAACTGCAAAGATTGCTGGAGCAGTTAATACAGTAGTTAATGAAAATGGACAATTGATTGGTCATAATACAGATGGTAATGGATATGTTCAGTCATTAAAAGAAGTAATTAAAAAACCTCTCTCAGAGAATAAGGTACTAATTATTGGTGCAGGGGGAGCAGCTCGAGGAATTTATCTCACACTTACGCATTCTGGATCTCAACATGTTGATGTATGTAATCGGACGATTTCAAAAGCTGAGGAATTAATTGAAGAATGCCCTTTTTTAAACACAAGCAAAGCCTTATCATTAGAAGAGGCTAAAGCAACGATTCAAGAGTATGACATTATTATTCAAACCACTGCCGTTGGGCTTCATCCAAATGTTGATCAAAAACCAATCTCATTGAATAATGCCAAAAAATCTGCGGTAGTAAGTGATATTATTTATAATCCAATTCAAACCGCCCTTTTAAAAGAGGCGAAATCCCTTGGATTAACCGTTCATACGGGTGTTGGGATGTTTGTTCATCAAGCAGCCCTTGCGTTTGACTTATGGACAGGAAAAACTCCATCAATTGAAAAAATGTCAGCAATTGTTCATAACAAACTAGGAGGTACATCATGCTAACAGGAAAGCAAAAAAGATTTTTACGTTCAGAAGCCCATCATTTAAACCCAATTTTTCAAGTTGGAAAAGGTGGCGTGAATGAAAATATGATTAATCAACTATCAGATGCACTAGAAGCACGTGAGTTATTTAAAGTATCTGTACTTCAAAATTGTGAAGAAGATAAAAATACAGTCGCTGATCAGATTGTAGAAGGTACAGGAGCTGAACTTGTACAAATCATCGGAAACACGATTGTTTTGTATAAAGAATCTAGAGAGAATAAACAAATCCGTTTACCAAATTAATCTATGGGGGGATGGGGAATGAAAAAGAAAATAGGAATACTAGGTGGAACATTTGATCCTCCGCATTTGGGCCACCTATTAATTGCTAGTGAAGTCTTACATGCTTTGCAATTATCGGAAATATGGTTTATTCCTAACCAAATTCCTCCTCATAAACAAACTGAGCATTTTACTGATAGTAAACATCGGCTTAATATGCTTAAGCTTGCTATTAAAGATCATCAACATTTTGAAGTAAATACAATTGAATTAGAACGTGAAGGTCCATCTTATACATACGATACATTAAGGTTGCTGCTTGAAGAATTTCCTGAATATGGTTTTTATTTTATAATAGGGGCAGATATGATTGAGTATTTACCAAAATGGCATCAAATAGATGAGATTATTAAGCTAGTTACTTTTGTTGGAGTGAAAAGAGCTGGATTTAAGACAAGCACTTTATACCCGGTTACTGAGGTTGAAATTCCTCAGTTTGAGGTATCTTCAACAATGTTGAGAGAACGTTTAAGAAAAAATGGAAATACTGATTATCTTCTGCCGAACAATGTGAAAAGATATATAGAGGAGAATCATTTATATGGAACGTGATAAAGCCTTGAAAATTGTTGCTGAGCAATTAACAGAGCATCGTTATGTTCATACACTGGGTGTCATGGAGACAGCTATTTCCTTGGCTGAATTGTACGGGGGAGATGTCAAGAAGGCAGAAACAGCAGCTATTTTTCACGATTATGCTAAGTTCAGACCAAAAAAAGAAATGAAAAAAATTATTGAAGAACAAGATATGCCCCAAAAATTGTTAGAACATAATAGTGAGCTTTGGCATGCTCCCGTTGGTGCCTATCTTGTAAAAAAAGAAGTAGGCATTAAAGATAAAGAGGTTTTAAAGGCAATTAAATACCACACATCTGGGCGTCCTAATATGACATTGCTTGAAAAAATCATTTATGTGGCAGACTATATAGAACCAGGTAGACAATTTCCTGGTGTGGAGGAAGTAAGAGAGCTTGCTAAGACCAGTCTGGATCAGGCATTAATCAAATCTTTACAAAATACGATTACATTCTTACTTAAAAAAAATCAAGCTATTTATCCAGATACGATTAAAACATACAATTCTTTAGTTTTAAAAGGAGGAAAATCGAGTTAATGACAGGTAGAGATATTTTAACAACAGTAGCAAAAGCAGCAGACAGTAAGCGTGCAGAGGACATTATTGCACTAAACATGAATGGAATTTCCCTTATAGCCGATTATTTCTTTATTTGCCACGGAAACTCAGATAAACAGGTACAAGCTATTGCTAGAGAAATAAAAGAACAAGCGGAAGAAACAGGTATGAATGTCAAACGACTTGAAGGCTTTGATGAAGCTCGATGGATTCTAATTGACTTAGGTGATGTCGTTGCCCATGTCTTTCATAAAGATGAAAGAGGCTATTATAATTTAGAGCGTTTATGGGGAGATGCTCCAACAGAGGATCTCACTAGTGAGCTAGAACAATGATTTATAAAGGCTTTGCCTATATTTATGATCATCTAATGAAAGATGCTCCCTATGATCAGTGGGTTGGGTTTATTCAGGACTCTATAGCAAAGTATCATAAGGGAGCAACTACTCTTTTAGATGTAGCCTGTGGAACAGGTGAAATAGCGGTATCCTTAGCGAAAAATAATTTAGAGGTAACAGGTGTCGATCTTAGTGAAGATATGCTGACCGTTGCACAATCAAAGGCTGAGAGGAACAAAGTAAATTTATTATTTCTCAAGCAGGATATGCGAAAATTAAATGGTTTTCCTAAGCTTTTTGATGTTGTGACAATCTGTTGTGATTCTTTAAATTATTTAGAAACAAAAGAGGATATTAAGGCAACCTTTCACTCTGTTTTTGAACAGCTTGAAGAGGATGGTTTATTTATTTTTGATGTCCATTCTATACATAAAATTCATCATGTTTTTGCAAACCATACTTTTGCTGATCAAGATGAAGAAGTTAGCTTTATTTGGAATTCCTTTTTAGGCGACGAAGAACACAGTATTGAACACGATATGACGTTTTTTGTTAGACGTGAACAACTCTATGAGCGCTATGATGAAGTACACTACCAACGAACATACTCAATTGAGGAATATACTTCTTTATTAGCGGCAGCTTCTTTTCAGGTTTTAAAAATTTGTAGTGATTTTCAAGTAGAAAGTCAACCGCATTCTTC